>NZ_JADARC010000133.1:0-273 GCF_016464245.1 Marinobacter sp. bablab_jr003 | reverse complement strand
CAGCTCAAACGCTCTTTAACAAGTTAACCAAGTAATTCGTGTGGGCGCTGGCCGAGGTATTTCGGATACGAAATATCAGGACAGTGACTCGTCGAAAATTGAGTTTTGTCTTGAGCAAGAATTAAGAACTTACGGGTTCTTGTATGATTTAAACTGAAGAGTTTGATCATGGCTCAGATTGAACGCTGGCGGCAGGCTTAACACATGCAAGTCGAGCGGTAACAGGGGGTGCTTGCACCCCGCTGACGAGCGGCGGACGGGTGAGTAATGCTT
>NZ_JADARC010000132.1:0-281 GCF_016464245.1 Marinobacter sp. bablab_jr003 | reverse complement strand
CAGGCAAAGTTGACGGGCACTGAGACTTCGGAGTAAGAAGAGAAACCCCGCGTCGCTACGCTCCGATGGGTGGCAGCCTTGCTCCGGTCCGGGTGGCAGGCTTCACGTGGAATGGGTGGCAACCTTCAGCGGTTTACGCATTGTGTCTTTCTTGCTCTGAGTTTAACCGCAGCTGGTTTATTTCGAGCAGGGTTTAGAAGAATATTTTTTAGACGGGTCCGCTTAGTTCTGATGGCGATTGCACATGGTTACACCGGAAGTCTTGGGAAAGTTAGATATTT
>NZ_JADARC010000131.1:0-276 GCF_016464245.1 Marinobacter sp. bablab_jr003 | reverse complement strand
TAGGCCGCTGCTATACATAGAGCTTGTGGAGGTGCGACCGTCAAATGGCTGAACACTGGCTAACAATCGCGTGAACACGGACAGCCAAAAGTGGCGCCGCTTCGCTCTGCCACTTCCGGCCGCCGGTTACGCGAAGCGTTAGCCGTCCAGGAGAAACCGATGCGGACATTATTCGTGATTTTTGCGCTCCTATTCTGCTCCCTGGCGAGCGCAAGCGACTCGTGCTTGAACGCGCACAAAGCATGGCGCTCTGACTTTCACGTGTTTATGTCTTTA
>NZ_JADARC010000130.1:0-941 GCF_016464245.1 Marinobacter sp. bablab_jr003 | reverse complement strand
TAGGGAGGCTCTGAATAAGTCTCAAAATCAGCGATAATACGGTCATCGTCAACTGCACAGGATTCGTTGCCACCATGGATCAGATCACCTTCTCCGAAGCCGAGTACCAGACCAAGAAGCGTAAAACCCGCCGCGAGATTTTTCTGGAACGGATGGACAAGCTGATTCCGTGGAAGCAGTTGGAGAAGAAGGTAGCCCTATATTACCCCAAGGGCCAGACTGGCCGGCCACCGTATCCGCTGCCGACCATGCTGCGAGTCCACTGCATGCAATTGTTCTATAACCTCAGTGATCCTGCCATGGAAGACGCATTGTATGAGATCGAATCCATGCGCCAGTTCGCCGGCCTGAAGCTGGACCGATTGCCGGACGAAACCACCATTCTCAAGTTTCGTCATTTCCTGGAGCGCCATGGCCTTGGCAAGGTGTTGTTCAAAGAGGTGAACAAGCACCTGGAGAAAAATGGTTTGATGCTGCGTGAAGGCAGCATTGTGGATGCTTCCATCATTTCTGCACCAAGCTCCACGAAGAATGAAAGCGGCCAGCGCGACCCTGAGATGCGACAAACCAGAAAAGGCAACCAGTGGTACTTTGGCATGAAGATGCATATCGGCGTGGACGATACGCTCGGCTTGATCCACAGCATCGATACCACCGCTGCCAATGTTCACGACATCGTGTCCGCCGGCAACCTTCTTCACGGTGACGAGCTGCGCGTGTTCGGTGATGCCGGTTATCTTGGCATTCAAAAGCGGGATGAGCATAAAGATCGCCAAAATGTATCCTGGTTCATTGCCAAGCGCCCCGGTTCTCGTAAAAAACTGGACGACCGAAAGCTAAAGGCCGAGAAGCTCAAAGCCAGCGCCCGGGCCAAAGTGGAACACCCATTCCGGTACATCAAGCAGGTCTTTGGCTATAGCAAAGTTCGCTATCGCGGCTTG
>NZ_JADARC010000129.1:0-1384 GCF_016464245.1 Marinobacter sp. bablab_jr003 | reverse complement strand
GAGTTATTGTCAAATCTGGTGTATGACCATCAAGCGGCGTCTCTGTCAGGTTGATCATCCACCCGTTCTCCATCCCGAAACTGAACGTTGTTCACGACCAGCTTCAGTTGGTTAAACCCCTTGATCCGCTTCCAGCGTTTCTGGGCGGATTGGAGCAATTTGAACACCATCGATAACGTGGTGTCGCGGTTGCCACAGGACCGGCTTCGCTTGGTCCTCAGCCTGACTGTGGCGAAGGTAGATTCAATGGGATTCGTGGTCCTCAAGTGAATCCAGTGCGCTGCCGGGAAGTCGTAAAAGGCCAGTAGTTCATCCCGGTCCTTTTCAAGGTTTTCCATGGCCTTCGGGTACTTGTCCCGGAATCGCCTTAACGTGCTCTCGAAGGCTTTGTGAGCCCCATCACGGGTCTCCGCCAGATAGATCTCATGCAGGTCTGACTTTACCTTCGGCTGTACGGACTTGGGCAGCTTGTCCAGCACGTTGGCAGTTTTGTGAACCCAGCACCGCTGGTGCCGGGTATCCGGAAACACCTTGCTCAGCGCTTTCCAGAAGCCCAAAGCCCCGTCGCCTACGGCCAGCTTGGGCGCATGGTCCAGGCCACGTTCCCGCAAGCCGGTGAGCAGTTCTCTCCAGCTGGCTTCGGACTCGCGATGGCCGTCTTCCACCGCGACCAGCTCCTTGTGGCCATGCTCTGTGACCCCGATGATCACCAGCAGGCAAAGCCGATCATCCAGGCGAACATTGCTGTAGACACCGTCTGCCCACCAGTAGACGTAGCGCTTCTGGCCCAGATCACGGCGACGCCAATCCTCGTGCTCCTTCAGCCACCGTGCCTTGAGCCGTGACACCGTGTTGGCGGACAGGCCCTTGGCCTGCTCGCCGACCAAGGCACTCAGGGCCTCCTGGAAATCGCCAGAGGAGACACCGCGCAGGTAGAGCCAAGGGATGAGTTCATCCAGACTCTGGGCCCGCTTCAAATACGGTGGCAGGAGCTGACTGTTGAAGCGAATACCGGAACCACTGCGGTCCCTGACCTTGGGCACCTGAACGTCAACATCCCCAACGCCTGTCTGGATCGTTCGCTTGGGCAGGTGTCCGTTGCGGACCACCGCCTTGCGACCCTCGGGTGTCAATACATCGGCATACTGATCCAGTAGCCCCTGAAGCTCAGACTCGACAGCCCGCGCAATCAGGTCACGGGCACCCTGTCGGATCAGATCGTGCAAGGGATCGTTCGTGGTCGCCTCTGGTTGTGAAAGAGCATGCAGGTTAGACTTGGACATGGCGTATCCATCCTCTGTTGGTTGTGATCTTGGCGGTGATCAACCAACAGGATACGCCATCCTTTCAGCCTGCTTCCATACACCAGAAATCACCATAACTC
>NZ_JADARC010000128.1:0-291 GCF_016464245.1 Marinobacter sp. bablab_jr003 | reverse complement strand
TGAGGTGGACCCCATCAGTTGGACAGCCTGAAGGTGCAGTTAAGCTCTGATCCGGCTGTATTCCCGGCTCAAGCTGCCAGGGTCATGGGTTGTTGGTAGTACACCTCATCCGGTGTTTGGTAATCAAGGGTTTGGTGGTACCGGGCCTGATTGTAATGCCGGAAGTACCGGTGGAGCGCCTGCTTCAAGTGGCGTCCATCCTCGAAGGCTGTGAGGTAGACGCACTCGTGCTTGACGCTGCGCCAGAGCCGTTCCACGAAGATGTTGTCATGATAGCAGCCCTTGCCGTCC
>NZ_JADARC010000127.1:0-3540 GCF_016464245.1 Marinobacter sp. bablab_jr003 | reverse complement strand
AATCTCGCGGCGGGTTTTACGCTTCTTGGTCTGGTACTCGGCTTCGGAGAAGGTGATCTGATCCATGGTGGCAACGAATCCTGTGCAGTTGACGATGACCGTATTATCGCTGATTTTGAGACTTATTCAGAGCCTCCCTAGGCCTCTGACATTTAAAATACCATTACAAGCTATTGATGATGCATAAAAAAGCCGCAATACCGAAAGGTATTGCGGCGAATGCGAATGGTGGAGACCATTCACGATGCAATCCACTATAGGTTCCAACAGAAGCCTTTTGAGCAGCGTGGACTATTAACTCATATTTTCCTGAAAAACTGAAATACATTTTTAATATTTCAGGTGATCTGACGTTTATTTGATGTCGGCCAATTAAAACCTATTTAAATGTAATGAAGATGACAAATAATGAGATTTTCAGGTTCATTTCAGGCTTCTGTGGTATTCGTTAAAAAGCCTATAGCGATTGGGCTGCAACAACTAAGATCTCATACCAGAGACGTTGGAGGATCAATGACAATAATACGAAAGCGAATCAGCCAGGGAGTTCTGGGGGTCCTGATAGCCGCAAACGGAGTGCCTGCAGCATTAGCGGTGGAGGTTCCCACAGCCTCAGGAATCAAGCTAGATATTCTTACCCAGGGCAAATTTCAACCAACCTATTTCTCTAATTTCGATTTGGACAGCAGCGTCGATGATGGTGCCACAGGAACGTCTGCGGGTGCTGTTCAGGTTGGAGATGAGCACGTCAGGGCTGAGGTCAGGCTTGGTGTAGTGGCGACTGGCGATAACTGGACGGGTAAACTGCTTCTCGAGAATGACTTTGCCCTTGATGCCAATTCGGTCGATCGCGCATACCGAGGCGAGAGATTTGGCTTGGAGCAGGCCTTCTTCACTTACACCTTCGATCCGGCCTTTACACTTCAGGGTGGCTGGACTTTCAAGAATCTGGACATGGCCTCCGGCGGTTTGCTTTACGGTGATGACCATCCGCTGTTCGGCGCCACGGGAAAAACCTCGTGGGGCAGTTACGATGTTTACTGGATGCCAATTACAGATGGATTGATTTCGGACATCCAGGCCCCTGGGGCCAACCCCGCCAACGGAGAGTTGGATTGGGATGTGTTTGCTTCAAAGTTTGATATCGATCTGGGGAGAGGTAGTCGTATTTCTCCGATCCTGACTTATAGCGACAACCAGCAGCAAGGTGCGAAAGCAACCTATTATGGTGTCGAATACATCGGGAATATTGGCGCCATGAAGATTCGGGCCGAGGCACTAGGTGTGACCGGGAGTTTCGACAACGGTGATGACATAAGCGCCTTTGCTGGCTACGCCGGGCTTGAGTACCCGCTTAGTGAATCCTTTAATCCCTTTATTGCACTACGAGTTGCCAGTGGGGATGACGACCCTGCCGATAATGATGTAGAGGGCTGGCTGGGTATTACAGACATCGGTAGATACTCGCCCCTGATTGGTATTGATGGCCAGTTCTTGGGGTGGCAGCCCAACTCAAACCAAGCGATAGCATCAGGCCTTTTCGGTCTCGCTCTTGATCAAGCTGGTCCTGGTGGCGCAGGGTACGGTGGTATCTCCAATGCCGGTACTGGTAACAACCCGGGCCAGATCATGCTCTCAGTTGGCAGTTCGGGAAATTTGGCGTCGATCTCGCCAAAGCTGTCTTATCAGGCGCAGATTTTCCCGATGTGGTTCCAGCAAACGGGGGGGCTTGAGACGCTCAGCACTGCCAGAGGGTCTGTGGATAGTTATGCCGGTACCGAACTGGATGTGGCTGTAAAATACCAGGCCAACCAGTATTTTGCTCCAAGACTGGTGCTCTCCAGTTTCCTGCCAGGCAAAGGCGTTGAGGACGCAACTGGTGCAGACGATGCAGCTTATGTTGCAATGCTCGAACTGAACTGGAATTACTGATCCCAGGGAACTAATTGCGACTGGAGGTAATGTGATTGAGGCGCCGGAGACGGGGCCTCAATTTTTTTGAGGGGCATATTATGAAGCCAATTTCCGTGATCTTTCTTGTTTTTTTTGCAGTGTCAGGTGCTCAGGCTCAAGGCTACGACTTACCCTTGGACTCGCTGTCGGAATGGGCGGGAGAGAGGAGTATCAGGGTCGTATCGAATATTGATGGCCTGAATACCGACAAAGAGTTTCTTGCACTATTGGGTCGGCTCAATGTTGAGGGATTCGATGTTAAGTTTGGCGATTCCGGATCCACCGATGAAGGGCTGATTCTGGAGGTTCTTCAGGTCAGCGATAAGATTGCAGTGTCAATTAAGTCCACCGATGCTCAAAGATATTTACTTTCCGTCTTGATTGACGAGGGCGATCAAAGTGGAGGTGAAGTGCGAGAGGGGGGTGATTTTCGCGGCGTCCTTCCTTTGCCAGCAGATTTCAATCCGAAAATGGTTGAGGCGCTCCCCACGTCGAACCGCGAAGGCGGTGAACTGGTTTTTCTGTCAGATTCCACATTGGTGCTCGGCGTCTTCGATGAAAACAGGATAAAAAGAGTTGATGCGCTAACATCTAACATCAAAAATTCGAAAGCGATTTTCTTGTCGGTTGGTCAGTCAGACTCAGATCCGAATCCGGAGGTCGCTGTAGTATGGGGTCAGGACCGAGATATTGCAGGCAAGGGGCAATATACGAAGGTCTTCTCTCAACTCTTTGAAATATCTGGGGAAAAGTTGCAGGAAGAAACCAAAAAATCGGAGAACACTGCTTTACGGTTTATCAACAATCGACTGTACTCCCAGCGATACGACTTTTTGCATGGTGACATTGGAAAACTAACATCAGCTTCTGAGGAGGGAAAGGATGTTCTGGATGATTCAATGTTTTTGTCTAATGCTGAGAATATGATTTTCTCCATTTTCCCTATTGATAGCACAGTCTCTATTGTGGTGAATGAAGACAGTCTTGAATTGCGGGACCGTGGCTGGGAGTCCTGGCCACGGCTAGACTTGGGCAAGGTTTCGTCGCCAAGGCTAACTAAACGCTTGGAGGATAGGGAAATCACTACATCACCTGATTACGCCTTTTCCGTTAACGAGGAGCATCTGTCTATTCCCAGGAAGGTGGTCGTTAATAATGGATCTGTTTTGACCTATCTCAGAAAGAGAAGGTCGGGTTTTTCTGGGTTAGCTCCCGCTTCAGGGTCAGATATGTTAATCAGAGCCCGCTGGGATAATAGTGAGCTCGAATCGGGGTTTACAGTTTTCCCCATGTATGAGTTAAGTTCCTTTATTATTGATTTTTCGTATGTTAAATCTAAAGGAGAATCTCGATTATTAATATTGACTAATGAAGAAGATGATAGTCAAGGCGCAAGTCAAATATACATCTATTGACATTTTAAGGTTTGCGGTACGGTAATAAATTTAGGGAGGCTCTGAATAAGTCTCAAAATCAGCGATAATACGGTCATCGTCAACTGCACAGGATTCGTTGCCACCATGGATCAGATCACCTTCTCCGAAGCCGAGTACCAGACCAAGAAGCGTAAAACCCGCCGCGAGATTT
>NZ_JADARC010000126.1:0-14087 GCF_016464245.1 Marinobacter sp. bablab_jr003 | reverse complement strand
GACAACGCGGCTATGGAGAGCTTCTTCGGTACATTGAAATCCGAGTTCTATTACTTGAACCGGTTCGATAGCGTTGAGCAATTACGACACGGTATTGAGCAGTACATTGACTACTATAACCACCACCGGATCCGGCTGACACTCAATGGCCTGACTCCGGTGGAGTACAGAGAGCAGGCTGCCGCTGCAGCCTGATTAAACTGTCCAAGTTTTAGGGGTCACTTCACTAGAGGGGTCAGTCCTCGTAGGGACAGACCCCTAGTCAGCCCCCTAATCAGTCCACTTCCCGAGCCCAGCTAACCAGCGCATCCAAAGCCATGGGCCGAGCAAAGTAAAACCCCTGAAAACGGTGGCAGCCCCACGCTCTTAGGATATCGAACTGCGCCTCGTCTTCCACGCCTTCGGCAACCACGGTCAGGCCCATTTCGCGGGCCATGGTGATTACGCCTTTGCACACGGCGGCATCTTTGTGGTTGGTGACCACGTTTTCCACGAACGACTTGTCGATTTTGATGCTGCTGGCGGGCAGGTCTTTCAGGTAGCTGAAGCTGGAAAAGCCGGTGCCAAAATCATCAATCGCCGTGGAAATTCCCAGCTCCTGCAGGGAATTCACCAAACTAATAGCGCGACAGCGGTCTTTCATCAGCACGCCTTCGGTCAAATCCAGCTCCAGCAGATCAGCCGGCAGGCCGGTTTCGGCCAGAATCTTCTTCAGCTTGTCCAGAAACCCCGGGCGGTGGAACTGCAGCGGCGACAGGTTCACCCCCATGCGCCCGGGCAGCAGCCCCATTTCCTTCAGCTGCACCGCATCCTTACAGGCCTGGGTGAAAATCCACTTGCCCAGCGGCACAATCTGGCCGGTTTCCTCTGCCAACGGCAGAAAACGCTCCGGCGCAATCAGCCCGCGGGTAGGGTGCTGCCACCGCACCAGCGCTTCCACACCGAAAAACTTGCCGTTCTGGTCTACCTGAGGCTGGTAATGCAGGAACAACTGGCCGCTGCGAATGGCCTCTTGCAGATCCTGGCGCAGGGTAACCCGGCGTGAAAGCTTGGCGTCCAGCTCTGTCGAATACACCTGAAACGTATCCCGGCCCTGGCGCTTGGCCTTGTACATCGCCATGTCTGCCTGGCGAATCAGCTTCTCTGGCGACGTTTCGCTGTCATCCAGCAGGCTGATCCCGATACTGGCAGACAAGTACAGCTCATGGCCGCCCACCTGCTGGGGCCGGGCAATCTTCTGCAGAATGCGTTCTGCCACCTCTTCTGCCTGCCGGGCCGATTCCAGGTCTGGCAGCAGCACCACAAACTCGTCGCCACCAAATCGGGCCAGCGTATCGGTAGGGCGAATGCACGCCTCCAGCGCCCGCGCCACCGCCACCAGCAGGCGGTCGCCCACCTTGTGGCCCAGGGTATCGTTAATGGGCTTGAACTCGTCCAGGTCTATAAACAGCACCGCCATCAGCCGGTTGTTCTGGCGGGCCAGGGTAAAATCCTGCTGCAACTTCTCTTCAAACATCGTGCGGTTGGCCAGGCCTGTCAGCGCATCGTGTGAAGCCTGGTACGCCAGCTTCTTCAGCAACAACGCCCGGCCAGACGAACGAAACAGCCAGGCAGACATAACCATGCCACCCACCACCAGCGTGAGCGACCCGGCCCAGGAGAAACGCAGCGGTTCCGGCACTGGCAGCTGCGGAAAGGCAGACGCCAGCAAACCGGCAAAACCGGCCAGCAAAGTGCAAGCCAGCAGCAAAAATGGCCAGGCCTGCAACCGCAGTGCGTGAGAAACTTGTGGCATAGACGGAGCGCCGCCTCAGAGTGGATGAAAAAACCGGCGCATATTGTTAGGCCAGTTTGTTTTTTGCACAACGGCAGTTGTGTAAATAAAGCGTCAAACACGTAAATTCTTGCAAAATCCGGGGTGGATGGTTGTCCAAAGCACAGCCATAGTGCAGATTGATTACCATGAGCCCGCCAAACTGATAGAAACGTTTAATATGCCGACCTGGTTCTCCCGTCATTCATTGCTGCTTCAAAGTTCCGCTTTGCTGGTCCTCATTGTTGTCGTCATTTTTGTCACTCAATACCCTACCTACCAGAAAGATCGGGAGCTGGAACAAGTCGACATCAACCGTAACCTGGAGCTGATGCAGCTGATGACAGCCGGCTATGTGCAGCAACTGACACGTGATGCCGATGTAATTGCCGCCTCTCCGGTGTTGCAGATGTACATAAGAGACCTGTCCGCAGAGGGCTTGCTATCTTTAGAACAGGCGTTTCTGAACCTCGCAGGTCTGAGGCCAAGTTATGACCAGCTACGTTATATAGATCGTTCCGGAGTTGAACAGGTTCGGGTTAACAACTACAACGGTGAGCCACAACTGGTCACGCAGGGCTTACAGCTTAAAATCCATCGTGACTACGTGAAAGCGGGGCTGGCAGGAGAGGCGGGGAGCGTCTTTGTGTCCCGCTTTGACCTAAATGTTGAAAATGGCCGCATTCAAGTTCCCTTTGTGCCCACGGTTCGGGTAGTCGCCAGCGTACACGTGGATGGTGAAAAGGGTGGCATGGTGGTGCTCAATGCCAAGGCGAATGAATTGCTGCAACACCTGCGCACAGCGTTGCCGGACGGTACTGACCTGGTCGTGCTTGACGACGCCGGCGGTTGGATAGCCGGTGGTGGTGTTGCCGACTGGGCGTTTGCTGATGATTCCGCCAGTCGGTTTTCGGCTAGCTATCCGGCATTGTGGCAACAAGTGCGTGGCGCTCAGCAGGGACAGTTCGAGTTGGAAGACGAGTGCTATAACTACCGCTGGCACCGTTATTCGGATCCTCGCGTTGAGTCTCCCGAACTGTTGCTGGCCCAGCGAACGGCAGGGGAGCCCTGTTCGGCCGTCGGGATGGATTCGGTCAAAAAAGCGGGCGTTCGGCTGATTTCCGGACTGCTGGTAACCTACCCCTTGCTCTTGCTATGGCGACGCGCTAACACGCGTAAGTGGCAAATGCAGCGGGTGCTGGCAGAAAACTACCATCAGTTGCAGGTGGTTACGCAAATGTCCGGGCACGGGTTGTTGATGGTAGACCAACAATGCCGGGTGCAGTGGATTAATCCGGAAGGTGAACGGCTTTTGGGCTGGACAGAAGCGGAGCTGATTGGCCGCGACCTGCACCAAACCTGCCACGTTACCCCGGATGGCCATAGCCTGCATGACGGGCCTTGCCCGACACTGCACACCCTGGCTACAGGCGAGGACAGCCGCGCAGACAAAGAGCGCATGGTAGGCAGGAATGGCCGCATCGTGCACCTGAGTATGAGTGTTCGGGCGTTTGGTGATCCTGAAAACAGAGGTGCCATCCTGGCCATTGCAGACGTAAGTCGCCATGTTGAGACAGAGCGTAACCTGACCCAGCTGGCCCGCACAGATGCCTTAACCGGAGTATTAAACCGGGGCGCATGGTTGTCGGTGGTCAGCAGCTGGGTGGACAACGATAATGCCGCGCTCTATGTCATCGTGTTGGATCTCGACCACTTCAAACGTGTGAACGATACCTTCGGCCATGGCGCGGGTGATACAGTACTAAAAACCTTTGTAAAGACCGTCAGTCACCTTCTGAGAAGGGATGATGTGTTTGGTCGCCTGGGGGGAGAGGAATTTGCCTTGGCCGTGCGCCACCTGACCAAGGAGCAAGTGTTGGTCCTGGCTGAGCGGATTCGCGTGGCGGTGGGTGACATGCTGTGCACCCTGGACGACGGCCAGGAAATTACCATAACCACCAGTTGTGGTGTGGCACAGTATAGTGGCGAGGAAAGCTTAAAACAGTTGCTGGAAAAGGCAGACAAAGCCCTTTACCTTGCAAAGCACGCAGGCCGGAACCAGGTTCAGTTTTACCAGCCGATAACGGGTAACGGTTCAGAATAACCGGGCTCTCACTCACCCACAAACTGCGCACCGGCCAGCAACTGCCCGCCCGCCTGGCCAATACCTGAACCCACTCACAAAAAAACCACCGCACGACGCTACCTGTCGCCCCCGTGACTACACTGGAACAAAGGCAACGCCAGGGGAGGGCGCACCATGCGAGCGAATACCGTGGCGAAACACCTGATGATCGCCCTGGCCATAGCACTGCTTGTGCTGGCATCCGGCTGGCTGCCCGCACAGGAAAACTGCACCTACCGCAAAGACGCCCTGGGCAACATGCGCTACCAGTGCGACAACGGCGAACAGGGCACACTACGCAAAGACGCGTTCGGCCACTGGAACGACAACCGCACCGGCAACCGCTACCGCAAAGACAGCCTTGGAAACTATCGGTCTTCTGATGGTGAAGAGGTTTGGCGCAAGGATTCGTTGGGGAACTGGCGGGACCGGGAAGGGCGGCGGTGCAGGGAGGATGCGTTGGGGAATTTGGTGTGTGAGTAGGGAAATTGGTTCGTAAACAAATGCAAAATTAAGCCGAGCCAGAGAGAAAGTCTTAAGATTTCCTTGGAAACCGGGACGTTGAACGCTACGGTTCTTGCCAGATGTGCCATCAACATGGAACGTAGGTAATGCAACAAACCGGAATCTACGAGCAGCTAATCACCAAGCTCATCGAAAGCCGCCTCGACAGAGACAAGTTCTACGTTGGTGAACGCCAGCTCAACAGCGCCGAAGCCTCGGTGTGGCTGTCACGATTCCTGTCCAACATTCTGGAATTCGCCATTGAAGCCGTGCCGTCGGGAGACGACCGGCTTCAGGAGCAAATTGAGCTCTCCAACCAGTTGCTGATGTGGCTCAAGAGCCAGATTTCCGACGAAGGCTTTCTGGACGAGAACCTGCTCGATAGCCAGGGAAAGATCCTGACGGCTCTGTACGAGTTGGAAAACCCGGTTGCAGCCAACCTGAAACAGTACGTTGAAGACATCTTCCCTCTAACGGGATTAACCCAAAGCGAGCTGTTCTCAGGCAGCAATGCCGGCTTGTCGCTGGAATCCGAACTGAAGCGCGAAATTCTGTCAGCAGACAAAATCTACTGGCTGGTGTCGTTTATCAAATGGGCCGGCATCCGCATTTTCCGGAAAGAACTGGAAGCCTTTACCGCCAGTGGCCGTGAGCTCAAGATCATCACCACCTCCTACATGGGGGCAACGGATGCCAAAGCCGTTGAGTACCTGGCCAGCCTGCCGAACACCGAAGTGAAGCTGAGCTACAACACAGAGCGTGAAAGGCTGCACGCCAAAAGCTATTTGTTTCTCCGGAATACAGGCTTTCACACCGGTTACATCGGTTCATCCAACCTGTCCCGATCGGCGCTGACCAACGGCCTTGAGTGGAACCTGAAAATCACCTCTCAGGAAATTCCTCACATCATCAACAAATCTCTCAGCACTTTTGAAACCTATTGGGCCTCGGAAGACTTTGAGAGGTTTGATGGCCAGGCTGAGAGTACCGAAAAGCTCAACCGCGCACTAAAACAACAAAAAGGATTGGACGCCCCTGGCTCCTCCCACTATTTCGAAATCACGCCGTTCCCCCACCAGAAGGACATTCTGGAGCAGCTGTCCGTAGAAAGGGACGTGCACCAGCGTTTCCGTAACCTTGTTGTGGCCGCCACCGGTACTGGCAAGACGCTGATTTCGGCGTTTGATTTCCGGCGGTTCCTGAAAGCAAAGCCAAACGCCCATTTTCTGTTTGTGGCGCACCGGGAAGAAATTCTGCGGCAAGCCCGCGAAGCTTATCGTGGCGTGCTGCGTAATAACGCCTTCGGAGAACTCTGGGTAGGCGGCCAGTTGCCGGAACACTACCGCCAGTTGTTCGTCTCGATTCAGACCCTGAACAACCAGCTGGATCAGCTGAAACTGACGGAAGGCTATTACGACTACATCGTAATTGACGAAGTGCACCACATTGCCGCCTCCAGTTACCGGGCGGTACTGGAGCACTTCTCGCCTGAGATACTTCTGGGCCTGACCGCGACGCCAGAGCGGCACGACGGTGGCGATATCCTCAGTGATTTTGGAGGCGTGATTGCCGCCGAACTCCGGCTGCCGGAGGCCATCAACCGCCGCCACCTTTGCCCATTCCAATACTTCGGCATAGATGACGATACCGACCTGCGCACCATTCCCTGGAATCGTGGCCGTTACGATGTGGTTCAGCTAACCAACCTCTACACCCACAACCAGAGCCGGGTAGACAAGATTCTGCGCAGTCTGCGGGAAATCGTCACCGACATTACCAGCATGAAAGCCCTCGCTTTCTGTGTGAGCCGTGAACACGCGACCTTCATGGTGGAGCAACTTCTGCTTCACGGCATCAGGGCCGATGTGCTCACCAGTGACAACAGCCACGAACGCCAACAAAAGCAGCAAGCCATTCGTTCCGGGCAAATCAACGTGCTGTGTGTGGTCGACATCTTCAACGAAGGCGTCGATATTCCGGAAGTGGACACCTTGCTGTTCCTGCGCCCCACCGAGAGCCTGACCATCTTCCTGCAGCAACTCGGCCGTGGACTGCGTTTGGCAGACGACAAAGGCTGCTGCACGGTTCTGGATTTCGTGGGCAACTCTCGGCCTGAGTATGATTTTGCCAATAAATTCCGGGCACTGGTGGGTAAGTCAGAACGCTCGATTACGGATGAACTGAAGCAGGGCTTTCCCCATGCGCCACTGGGTTGCCGAATTGAGCTCACCAAGAAAACCCAGGAAATGGTGCTGAGCAACATCCGGCAAGCCACGCTGACCATGAAGCGGCTGGTATCTCTTGTTCGGCAGTTCCCACAGCACTCCACTCAGCCACTCACACTGAAGAACTTTATAACCCATCATCCCCATATCGACTTGAACGAGCTCTACAAACGGGGCAGCTGGGCCGAACTGGTGAGTAAAGCGAAAGACGAAGACGTAGCCGATGACTCGCCGTTCAAACTAGCCAGGAAGGCCATCTATAACCGGATTTTGATTTGCGACGATCACCAGTACCTGATGTTCCTCAAGAAACTATGCCAGGCCGGGTTTAGCTGGGACGACGCCAGCAATCGCCAAGCCCTGATGTGCCATTACGACTTCTGGCAGAAAGCGGGGCCGGAGCTGGAGTTTGATTCGCTGGCTCAAAGCCTGGCAGAACTCAGCAAGCTGGGGCTGGAACAGGAGCTGGCGGACGTGCTCGACTGGAAACTGTCGAAAACCAAGCACGAACAGCCGGCCATGCCGGAGTTACAGGAAGTCCCGCTGCGATTGCACGCCCGCTATTCCCGAGAGCAGATTCTGGTTGGCTTTGGTGCCATGACGTTCGAGCACCAGCCACCATCGAGGGAAGGTGTGTATGTCATTCAGGATCAGAATATCGAGCTGCTGTTTGTCACCCTGGATAAAAACGAAAAGCAGTTCTCACCAACCACCATGTACCACGACTACGTGATCAACGAGCAGTTGTTTCACTGGCAGTCGCAAAACAGCGCGCGGCCTGACCGTGGCAAAGGTAAGGACTATATTCAACACCAAGCCATCAACAAACGTTTGTTCCTGTTTGTAAGAGAGCAAGCGAAAGACGAATATGGCCGCACGATGGGGTTTGTGAATTACGGAGAGGTGGATTACGTGTCTCATACCGGTTCGCAGCCCATGAGTATCACGTGGAAACTCCAAACGCCGATGCCGAACTTTATGTGGCAGCAGGCGGCTAAGCTGGCGGTGGCATGAGTTACGGTCCTTACAACAAAAACGCCCAAAAATTCTTCACCCAATACCAGTCCCTGACCTTCGAACAGGTCCACAGCGACTGGCTCCCCCAGCTGGACAAGAAAACCGGGCTCGCGCTCGATATAGGTGCCGGCAGCGGCCGCGATGCGTTGGCACTGGCGGAGCGTGGCTGGGACGTTGTGGCGGTGGAGCCGGCGGCGGAGTTGCGTCGGCTTGGTGAGGCGGCAACGGCCCATCGCAGTATCCAGTGGGTGGATGACTCTCTGCCGGATCTGAGCGAGATCCGAAAACTCAGTTACCGGTTTGATCTGGTGCTGGTGTCTGCGGTTTGGATGCACTTGCCCCCTACTTACCGGGAGCGGGCGTTCCGGATTTTGACTGAGCTGCTGGCACCATCCGGTATGTTGGTTATCACGCTGCGCCATGGGCCGGGGGATGGTGAGCGCCAGTTCTACGAAGTCTCGAAGGCCGAGCTGGACAGCTTTGCCCGCCACCGGGCGGTTATGCCGGTGCCTTTGCCGGATATGCCGCGTGCGGATCAGCTTAAACGCGAGGATGTGTGGTGGGAAACCGCCGTATACCGTCTGCCGGATGATGGCACCGGGGCGTTGCCCACGCTGCGGCATATCATCATCAATGACAACAAATCCTCCACGTACAAACTGGGCTTGCTGCGAACCCTGGTGCGCATGGCAGACAGCGCGCCGGGGTTGGTACTGAACCGCTCCGATGATTGGGTAGAGCTGCCACTTGGGGCAGTGGGGCTGTTCTGGATCATGCTGTACCACCCGCTGGTGCTGAAGCATCACTTGCGGCAGGCGCCGGGTTCCCGGGGGCTGGGTTTTGCCGGGGATGATTTTTATGAACTTGGCAAGCTGTCGCCGCTGGATTTCCGGGTTGGTTTGTCACTATCGGCGGAGTTTGCGCCTGTGGTTATGCGGGCGATCAAACTGGCGGCTTCGAACATTCTCAAGAACCCCGCCCACTTCACCACCTGGCCGGGCACCAATCGCCAGGTTTTCGAAGGTGGCACCAGTCGACTGACTATTTCTAACGAGGCGGTTCGTCTGGATAAGGAAACCCTGGCCCGGTTCGGCCGTTTCCGGGTGCCTGCCATGCTCTGGGACACATTCCGCCGTTACGCCTGCTGGGTTGAGCCGGCAATTGTGAACGAATGGATCAACCTGATGGGGAGCTGGGAGGCCCGTTATTCAACGGAAACCTATCATCAGGCGTTGCAGTGGGTAGAGGGGCGGCGAGATACCACGGTCGTGCGCAAGCTGGTAGAGCAGCAGCTTACTGCCGGCTCGGTGGAGTGTGTCTGGACCGCCAGAAATCTTGCCCGTACCCGCTACGATATTGACCACTGTTTTCCCTGGTCGCGCTGGAACAATAACGATCTCTGGAACCTGTTGCCGGCCTCTCATACCGCCAATGCGGCGAAGTCTGAAAAACTGCCGGCGGATTCGTTACTGAAACAAGCCCGGCCCCGGGTGATCGAGTGGTGGGAGCACGCCATCATCGGTACTGAGCGGGAACAACAGTTCTTCTCCGAAGCGGAAGCTGCGTTGCCGTTGCTGGGCGAGAGCCGCACGGTAGATAGCGTGTTTGAGGGAATGTTGCAGCAGCGTTTGCGGTTGAAGACTAATTTGCAGTTGGCGGAGTGGCTTGGGGTTTAACTGCCCGGCCTTGCTTTCCCCAAAAACGTATATACAATGTAAATATCTTTCAGCCATGAGCTTCACCCTCACCAGGAGTATCCGCAGTGACTGATGGTCCCAAAAAGGTGAAACCGAAAAAGGTGAAGCCCAACAAGAAAGATAGCCAGCTGCTGATTCGTATCAGCAGTACCGAGCGCGAGCAGTTCATTGAGTTGTGTGAAGAGCTGGACACCAGCGCCGCTCGCGAAATCAGGCAGTTTATTCGTGGGTTTATCAAGAAGAACAAACCCGCAAACTAGCCGCGACAATGCCCAGGAGGCAATTATGTCCAAGAAAGCTGAGAAGAACCTGAAGAAAAAGATCAACGCCCGTAAAGCCAAGATCGAAAAGCACGAAGCCAAGATCAAGTCGCTGAAGAAGAAGCTGAAGAAAGCTGCCTGATGCGATAGCGGGCCGCCCTGTGCGGCCCGTTGATACGCTAGCTATGTAGTTGTCCAGTTAACCTACCGTCACAAACAAACGCGTTTTTGTCACAGTCTCCCCGCCGCTAACAATTTAAAATTCTGCGAAATCTCTCCCTCTGCGGTGTTGTTTCCTATGCCCCATTTTTTGCAGAAATTCCCCCTGTACCTGGTTGTTGTCCTGTTTGGTGTGCTGCTGGCCGGTTGTGGTGGCGGTGGCTCTGGTGATGACGTGGGTAGCGCCCGGGCGGGTGGCTCTTCTGTGCCATCGGGGCAGGAGTCTGCTGTGGGCAGCGAGTCGGTTTCTGAACGCAAGGCGGTACTCAGCTGGACAGCGCCCAGCAGTCGTGAGGACGGTTCTGGCTTGTCGATGAGTGAGTTAGACAGCTACGTTATTCGCTATGGCCAGGACAAAGACAACCTTACTGAACAGGTTGTTGTTCCAGACGCTGCGGCCGAAGATTCGCAAAGTTACCCGTCTTACACCATCACCGGCCTAAAGCCGGGCACCTGGTATTTTACGGTGCAGGCGCAAGACCACGCCGGTCTGCTCAGCGCGCCGTCCGAGATGGTTAGCAAAAAGATTTCTTCCTGATGACAACCTGTAGGAATTGTCGGCATTTCGGCTATAGTGAAACACATATGGACGTTGCCCGAACGGATTCACTATGAAGCGCAGAATGGCCGAGCTGGCAGACCAGCAAAAAATTCAGGACATGATTGCCCACCAGGTCCCGTTCGAGGAAATCCTGGGCGCCATTACCGAGATGGTCGCACGCCAGATGCCGGAGTGCGTGGTGTCTTTCATGATGTACGACCCCTCCGACAACACCCTTAGCCTGGTTGCAGGGCAGGGCGTGTCTGAAACCTACCGCCAGGCCATGCAGCGGGTTGTGATCGGCCCGAATGTGGCCAGCTGCGGCAAGACAGCCTTCACCCGCGAAGTTGTCATTACCCCGAATATAGAGCACGAGCCGGACTGGGCGCCCTTCGCGCACCTGGCCCGGGCCGAGAGCCTGAAGTCTTGCTGGTCTGTGCCGGTGCTTACCCCGGGCAATGATCTGTTGGGCACCTTTGCGGTTTATGGCCGCTATCCTTCTGAACCGGCTAGTGAAGACCTGGTGTTGATGTACCGGGCGTCTGGCCTGTTGGCGTTGGCGACCGCCCGGGAGCGCGACAGAAAAGCGCTTCAGGATCACGAGCAGCGTTATCGCAGGTTACTGTACCAGCATGAAAACACGCTGTCTGAACTGCGTTTTCAGGAAACCCACGATCCGCTAACCCGCTTGCCCAACCGCACCAGTTTTGAGGCGTTGCTGAACGAGCATTGCTGCTCGAATGGCGACCGGCTGGTGGGGTTGCTGGTGAACCTGGACGGCTTTACCACGATTAACGAAGGCCTGGGCCACACGGTGGGCGACCAACTGTTGCAGGCGGTGGCCGGGCGATTGCGGGCAGAGTTACCGAAAGAAGCGTTTCTGGCGCGCCTTGGTGGCGACGAGTTTGGCATTCTGTTGGGCACTCGCAGTGAGTACACCGATGAGTTGCCTCTGAAGACAGCAGATACGGTGCTTGCGTTGTTGTCCCGCCCGTTTGTGGTGGGCGAGCACACGGTGCATATCAGTGCCAGCATCGGGATTGCGTCTGGCTCCGATGGCTGTGAGGGCAATTGCGTGCTGATGGCCCACGCCCATACTGCGGTGCGCGAGGCCAAGAACCAGGGGCGAAATACCTGGGAGTGGTACGCTGGCGAGCAAGACAGTTCCATTCGCGAGCATGTGGCGATTCGCCGGGAGCTGCTGGAGGCGATCGAGGGCGATCAGTTTGTGGTGCATTACCAGCCGCTGGTAGATGCCGCCACCACCGAGATTCGCGGGGTAGAGGCACTGGTGCGCTGGCAGCATCCGGAACGCGGGCTGGTGCCGCCGGGGCTGTTTATTCCGGTGGCGGAAGCAACCGGCCAGATTATCGACATCGGCCGCTGCGTGCTGCGCCAGGCCTGCCACGATATGAAGCAGATTGTTGAGCACCTGGGCAGGTCCATTACGTTGGCTGTGAATATTTCACCGGTGCATTTTCGTCGGTCCAGTTTTTTCAGTGAAATCCAGGGTGTGCTGGAAGACAGTGGCCTGAGCCCGTCTTGCCTGGAACTGGAAGTGACTGAAGGCGTGCTGATGAGCGCGGCGGAAAAGGCCTTGGAACAGGTTCAGGCACTGCGTAACCTGGGCGTGAAGGTGGCTATCGACGATTTCGGCACCGGCTTCTCCAGCCTCAGTTACCTGCGGGACTTGCCCATCAACAAGGTGAAGATAGACCGCAGTTTCATCAACGATATCGACACCAGCCGCCACAATGCCGCCATTGTGAAAGGCGTGATCACCATGACCCACCACCTGGGCCTGGAAGTGGTTGCCGAGGGTGTGGAAACCGAAGCCCAACACGAATACCTGCGCGCCCACGGTTGTGACTTGCTGCAGGGTTTCTACTTCTCCCGCCCTGTACCCCTGAAAGAACTCCTCAAATAACACGCAGGCTACAAAGGGGTCGTACTCCCGGCAGGGGTACGACCCCTTTTTAGCCTGCCAATTCTTCTACCAACACTCCCGCCGGAATTTCCCGACAACCGCTGGCATTCTGCCCGGACCACAATGGTGAGAAATCCCCGGTGCCAGCCGCTTCTCCGGCCGCCCGCAGCGGTGCAATGGCATTCGTTGCCAGGGGAAATGCCGGTGCCTGATCGCAAACCGGGCCCAGTTCCCGCATTACCCGGTTAACAATGCCCCGCGCCGGGCCGCCGGAGAACAGGTTGGTGATGGCCGTATGCCGCGCCGCCGGGCTTTTCAGGGCCTCTCGGTGCAGGGGCTTGGTGGTGGCTTCCGGGCAGAGCATGAATGCGGTGCCGATTTGTGCAGCTACGGCGCCCAGGTCCAGGGCTGCCCGCACACCTTCAGCCGTGGCAATGCCACCGGCGGCGATGACCGGAATCTTCACTGCAGCCACAATCTGCGGCAGCAGGGCGAACGTGCCCATCTGGGTGGTCATGTCCGTGGTAAGAAAAATGCCGCGATGCCCGCCGGCTTCCATGCCTTGGGCGATGATGGCATCGGCGCCGTGCTGTTCCAGCCAGAGGGCTTCGTCCACGGTGGTGGCAGTGGACAGCACCTTCGCCCCGGCTTTCTTGACGCGCTCCAGAAGTTCCGGCTTCGGCAGGCCAAAGTGAAAACTCACCACAGCGGGGCGGAACTCTTCCACAATCGCTGCGGATTCTTCATTAAACGGCATACGCCCCGGGCCGGCGGTAATGCTGGCGGGGTCAATGCCGAACTCCTTGTAGTAGGGCGCCAGCGCCTGCTGCCAGTTGGCTTCTTGCTGAGGGTTAGGCTCGGGCGGGGTGTGCGCAAAAAAGTTCAGGTTGTAGGGCTTGCTGGTGGCTTCATCCAACGCCTTAAGTTCCTCCCGCAAGGCGTCCGGCCCCAACATCGCACAAGGCAAAGACCCGAGCCCGCCGGCATTCGAAACCGCCGCTGACAGCCGATAATCCTGAACCCCCGCCATCGGCGCCTGGATGATGGGCTTCTCGACGTTAAACAGGGCTGTCAGTGCGTTACTCATACTCTCTCCTCCAATTCGGGGTCAGACCCCCAGTACATTTCGTGTGGCTGAATGTATCGGGGGTCTGACCCCGTTGGTTGATTTTTAGTCGATCCGGAAGTCTGGGTGTAGGGTTTGCCAGTGTTGCGACATCAGTCGTCTTCGTCTAACAGGCCTTGCCAGGGGTTGTCTGCGATGGGGTTGGAGTTGGGGATTAGTTCTGCCTTGCCTTCCAGAAAAGCCGCAACAGCCCTCGCTTTCTCTTCTGGTATTAGCATAACTCGCATCTTCAGTCCTTTGGCTACTAGTTCAAGGGTTTCTAGTCGTGAATTACCCCCAGACTCAAGCCGCTGATACTGCTGGCGAGGCATGCCGATGCGCATCTCCATATCCTGCTGGCGCAGTCCAAGAGATTTGCGGCGATCTTTCAACTGTTCGTGGACTTTGCTCATGGGCCCTTTCTGGCAACGTATAAGTTTCAAAATACTATAATAGAATCATATTAGTTTCATTTTCGCCGAATGCAACCAATTCGGGGTCAGACCCCCAGTATGAAGTGACCCCCGAAAGTTGGACACCGACTTTTGGGGAGTCACATGACAAGAACACATAGTGAAGCATTCAAATTAAAGATGGTGAAGCTTTACCTCGACGGCGGGGCCAGCTTCAACCGCATCTCCAGAGAATTCAATG
>NZ_JADARC010000125.1:0-6700 GCF_016464245.1 Marinobacter sp. bablab_jr003 | reverse complement strand
GGCATTGGTGTTTGCTTTTTTACCCAACAAGCTGCTGGAAACGAAAAGTAAGGCACCGAGGACAATTGCAATATCAGCCAGGTTGAAGGCCGGCCAATGCCAGTCTCGCCAATAGAAATCAAAGGAATCCACAACATAGCCACGAAAGACCCGGTCAATCAGGTTGCCCATGGCGCCGCGTTGACCCAGCGGATCAGGGTTTGCAGGTCTTCACTCTCCGGCAGGCCCAACATGGCGCCGTGACCACCGGGGATAAACACCGCCAGGTAGTCGGCGTGATCTTCCAGGCCTGCGGCGACCAGGGCCTTTAGGGATTGAGGCTGTTCGAATTGAGGCTGGTAGCGTTGCAGGGCATCCGTGACCGCGTCGTCTTTCTCTGGCACCGCCCACCTTTCTATTTTTACCGGTGCGCCGGTAGGCGTGCAGACCTCGATCTGGAAGCCGGCTTTTTCCAGGTGCAGTAGCGGCACCATCATTTCTACCGGGTGATTGCCGGTGGAAAACTTCACGCCGTTTGCCATGGTCATGTAGCGTTCTTCGGTACAGACCATCAGCACCTTGGCCGTGCTGCCCTGAAGGGCATCCGGATACTCGGCGTGGTCGTAATCAGTCTTGCTTTTGGTGGCCAGTTTCAACGCCACGGAAGAGGGCGTGAAGCCACCCCGCCCATCATCCTTGGGGGCCATGCCAAACATTGCCTTGATGCCACTAGCCATAAATTCTCCTGATCACCGGGCTCCCTTTATCCTTTGCCCTTTACCAGCTATGGCGGAGATTCCCTTTCGGAAATTTCCGCCCTACGAATCCGGGAGTGGAGATAAACCTATAGGGTGGCAGGCTGCGTTGTTGCCCTTCCCGCCACGCCCCCGGCGACACCCCCACCCACTGTTTAAATGCCCGGTTAAACGAGCTCTGCTCGGCAAAGCCCAGCAGCATGGTGATTTCGAAAAGCGATAGCGACGGGTCGTGCAGATAGCTTTGTGCCAGTTCCTGGCGGGTGCGATCCAGCAGGCCCTGAAAGGTCTGGCCGCTTTGTGTGAGACGGCGTTGCAGGGTACGAACGGAGATGGCCATTTCGTTGGCCACGTCTTTCAGGGATACCCGCGCATCAGGCAACAGGCGCAGAAACACCTGCTGCACCTGAAAGGCAAAGGGATCATTGCCCGGCAAGGCGTTGGACAAGGCCACAGACTGGCGATCAAGAATCTGGCGCAGGGCCGGATTGGCGGTGGGCAGGGGGATGCTGAGGTAATCCGCCGGGAAGCGCACTGCCACATAGGGGGCATTGAAGCGTACCGGGCCGCCGAAGAAGGCCTCGTACACTGCCGGATTGTCCGGCGCCGGCGAGGAGAAAGCCACTTCTGCCGGGTTAGGGGCATCCGGGACGATCTTGCGCAGGAAGCTGATCAGGGCCGAGATAGCGGTTTCATCTACCAGCAGCCCGAGACTCAGACCACCGTACACAGGCCATCCGATCTCCGCCTCATCCCCGCGGATCACCACTTCCGCCATGCGGATGCCATAGAACAGTGACTCGAAGCGCTGGTAGGCATACAAGGCCTGCCCCAGGTTATCGCTGGCCTGCACCAGATAGCCCAACACCCCCACATGATCCGGGCTGATGCAGGCACCGATCTCCAGGCCACGTCCGTCGCCGGGGTGCACGGCATACGCCCGCCGCAGCAGGTCCAGCCACTGGATCAGGGGCACCTGCTCACCGGGCGCCAGACGCGACACCGCAGCCCGCAGGGTAGGTGCGCTCAACTGGTACTGGTCCAGCCAGTCCAGCAGCACGCGCACATAGGAGCCGTTGACGCGGATGGCGGTGGGGTCGGGGTAATTCATCGTCATGGCATGATTGGATAACAGCTTGGCATGATCCGTCAATCCGATAAGCCCACTCTTTTCTACCATGGCTTCATCAGAGCTGACACCGCTTGTCCCATAACTTCAGGGAGACATGACATGAACCCATCACAAGAAGCCGCCAGATATCCCAAAATACCGGCATCTTGGATTTCGCCTCGCATACCAATCTGGATACCCAGCGCAGGTATCGGGTGAAGTGTCGCGAGCTCTTCCAGTAAGCCCCACCAATGCTCGATACTGATGCGATCAACAGACTTTGCTGCTTCGATGCGAGAGCGAAAATCAGCGTTAGCAATGCCTTCTTCGTCAATATAACGCAGCAGAATATTTAATATCTGGGAAGAAACTTGAATCGCAGCGGTCATTCGTTATGCCTGACTGAAAATGTCAAATACTATACGTTCCGGTCAAGACGCAATCAAGAGACAGAGTCATAATTACTGCAGTTTTTAAATCGCTGAATATTAATAATAACGGCGCAAAAGGAGTGAGTTCATATGCAGTTGTTTAGTTTTATCACCGAAACCCTGACCGATCTGTTCGGGCGTGAACCTACGCTCAATGAGATGATCCTGATTCCAATGGTCCCTATTTTTGTTTTGGGCTTTCTTGTTGAGTGGCTCTATCGAAGAATTAAAAGCGGAAACTGGGCAGCCACAAAAGGGCAGGCATTTTATATTCCCGAGGTTTTTGCCAACTTTTCGTTAGGCGGTGGTTACTACGTCTTCGGTGCGGTTATGAACATAGTTTATGTCGCAGCTGTTTATATTTTCGTCTGGGATCATCGTCTCTATACCATCCCTGTGAATGCCCTCACAATAATTCTGGCATTTTTTGTTCAAGAATTTTGTTACTACTGGTATCACCGTACAGCACATAGAGTGCGCTGGTTTTGGTCGCAACACGTATCCCATCACAGCGGCGAAATCATGAATATGTCTACGGCGGCGCGACAAAGCATTCTTAATGGCATTGTGGGCACTTGGATATTCTTCGCACCGGCTGTTTTCATCGGTTTTAGCCCCGACCTAATTCTTGGTTTATTAGGATTGAACCTCGCATTCCAGTGGTTTGTGCATACCGAAAGCATTACAAAGTTGCACCCGTGGTTGGAATGGTCACTAAATACGCCGTCTAACCACCGCGTGCACCACGGACGTAACCCACAATATATTGATAAAAACTTCGGCGGAGTCATCATGATCTACGACCATATTTTTTCAACCTATGAGGCAGAAAAAGAAAAGGCCGAATACGGCATCGTAAAACAGATCAAAAGCTATAACTGGTTTGTAATGAACCTGCATGAACTTGTCGATATGATTCGAGACGTGATGGCACCCGGCAAGCTTTCCGAGCGGCTAAAGCATCTTTGGAAGCCACCGGAGTGGGAGCGTTCAGGTCATACACCTATTCATACCTGGACAACCGTACAGATGGACGGAAAACAGACAGGAAATACGGCCGCTGAAGAAGTCGAGACGGCCAAAACAGACTCTAAGATGGTGGAAGTAAAATGATCTTTTTAAGTCGACTTTTTTTGAGTATGTCAGCCATTGCGTTTCTACTGATCGGTTTAAATACCTTGTACGACCCAGTCGCAGCCATGACTGCCATCGAACTGCAGCCGACTTCGATCAGCGCAACGAATGAAATTCGAGCCAACTATGGGGGAATGCACCTAGCTTTTGCCTTAATCATGCTGACGGGTGCTATTGCCGCGTCAGCGCGCCGACCCGCACTTTGGATGATTTTCTCAATCACTTTCGGCCTGGTTGTTGGCCGATTAATAAGTTTGTTGCTTGATGGTATGCCTAATGCCACTGCAGATTTTTTACTGGCTCTGGAGATTGTCTCCACAGCGGGGGCCGCAGGGTTACTTTGGTTCAGCCGAAATATAAGTCATGAGCCACTCAGCGATTAAGCTTCGTAGGCCTATCTTCATATTAATAGTCATAGTCAATTCATAGTCATTTAATCTTAGTTTCACAGCCCGCTAAGCGGGCGGAGAAGGTAATATGAGCGATCGCATTGAAATCCTAAAAAACTCAGTTAATAATGCCATTCGAGCGATTTGTCCGGAAAGAGCCATTCTTTGGACGGAATACTACAAGAATAAATTGAATCGAAATAAGCCGGTAGAAATACAGGCCGCTGAAGCCATGTGTTATGTACTGCAAAATAAAAGTATAGAAATATATCCCGATGAACTGGTAGTCGGAAATTACACCTCCCATAGAGTGGGAGGAATTATCTATCCAGAAAAGGCAGGGCTTTCGGCGAGTATAGGAAGAATAAACGCCGTTTTTCTCCAAGTCCAGCCACTGTAGACCGCGAATGACGGCCTGCTTTGCCAGTGGGTGATTCTGAATCCGGCCCGTGTAGCCATCGATCCCGCCGAAAATTCACCCGTTTTTCCCGACAGCCGGGGCCAACCCAAGCCGCCGGCATAACGCATCCCTGCCGCGGCTGAATTACCGCAGCATCGTGATCGGAATCGTTTGGGACGGGTCAGGTAAACAGACCCGGCGACAGGCCAGCCGGTGGTGCCCGGCTCTCGGGCAACGGGCTGGACTCGTTGGTTTCGGCTTTTTGCTTCAGATGGTCGAGGATCTGCTTGATCACTACCGGATCTTCAATACAGGCAATCACCTTCATGGCACCGCCGCATTCGCTGCAAGTCTCGATGTCGATTTGGAATACACGCTTGAGCCGCTGTGCCCATTTCATCGACGCTCGCCGCCCAGCGGGTGTTGGCGGCTCATCCGATACCTTGACCTTTTTGCTCCCCTTGCCCCTCATGGCAGGTGTAACCAGGGCGCGGTGCTTGCTGTTGGGCGCAAACACCCCATGAAACCGGGTAAGGTTCACACGTGGCTTCGGCACCAACGCCGACAGTCTTGCGATGAAGTCCAGCGGCTCAAAGATCACATGCGTGGTGCCGTCCCGGTACGGCGTCTTGAGCTGGTAGCGCACGTTGCCATTCTTCGTGAGCGACAGCCGTTTCTCAGACACCGCCGGGCGGCTGATGTAGTGGCACAGCCGTTCGAGTTTGCTGCGCTCATGGGCCTTGGCCGCTACGCCGGCATGTAGCGAGAAACCGGCAACCTTACCGGGCATGTCACCAAACTGATCTTCCGGGTCGCAGGCGGGCAGTGTCTGCAGGGTGAACACCTTGCGCCCTGCCTGTGGCCCCACGGCGATGCGATACGTGATGGAATGCCCCAGCAGTGGAGTCATCGCATCTTCATCCACCGCATCCAAGGCCAGGTAACTGTTTTCAGCATCCCGCTCCAGTAGGCCTTGCCGCTCCAAATAGCGGCCGACCCGATGGGCGATGGTGTGCGCCAGTTGGGTGAGTTCGGCGCTGGTCGGCGCCCTGACCCAGAGGAACCGGGCTGTTCCATTGGGACGCTCAACGTACACGCCATCGAGGAACAGCATGTGAAAGTGAATGTTGAGGTTCAGTGCACTGCCGAAGCGCTGGATCAGGGTGACGGCACCGGTCTTGGCCGCTTGGTGGGTATAGCCCGCTTTCTTGACCAGATGCGTGGCGATGACGCGGTAAACGATGCCCAACACCCGGCCCATGACCTCCGGCCGGCTGGCGAACAGAAAGCGCAATTGAAAGGGAAAGCTGAGTACCCATTGGCGCATGGGCTGTACGGGCAGAACCTCATCGACCAGTAGCGCGGCGCTTTCGGCCATACGCCGTGCGCCACAACTAGGACAGAAGCCCCGACGTTTGCAGCTGAACGCAACCAGGTGCTCAGCGTGACACGACTCACAACGCACCCGCAGAAAGCCGTGTTCGAGACGGCCGCATTTGAGGTAGTCGTCAAACTCGCGTTGCACATAACCGGGCAGTTCCCTGCCCTGCGCCGCCAAATGGGCAGCGAACGTCGGGTAGTATTCTTCGACGATCCGATAGAGCAGGGTTTGCTCGGGCCGGTGACGCTGGTAACGACCAGTGTTCTCGTCCCGGCTGGCCATCCTGGCCGCCACTTGGGGCATGATCCGCATCCTTGCGATACTGTGTTTTTATACAGTTTATCGCTCAGCTGCGAGATATTGAAGTCTCAGCTGTGATGCCAGCCAGTGCCAGACATTGCCTGTGAGTGCCAGTCACTCCCACTCGATTGTAGCAATCCATCAAACAGGGTGTCTTGCGGATGCAGTTGCGTCAGCGCGGTGCGTGCCAGCCACGCAGCGAAGGTGGTGCCGCAGGCGGACAGCAGCGCCATCAGTACGCTGCCACTGGTCACGTTGACGGCGATAAAGCCACCCAGCCAGATGGCTGGCAGGAATCGGTTGCCGCCCAGCAGCATGGCGGCCAGGGCGATGCCGGCCGGCGGCCAGACCATGCTGGCCAGGCCGTCGTTGGCGCTCAGGTCAAGACTCAGCAACCCCGTGAGCACGTACGACCCGGTGAGGGCGGCACCTTGCAGCAGTGTGGGGATGGAATAAAAACGCGCGAGAGTCATGGACGCCGAATCCGGAAGTTGATGGCATCCTGCCATGAATGTTTTTCGGGTATACGGATTTAATGGTTGATGGGGCACCTTCACCCCATCAATCTGATACCACCCTCAGATGGTTGATAGATCGACTCCGTAGTTGAGTTCCTCTGCGAAGTCCGGCAGTCCGTAACCGATGGTTTTCTTGTAGAAAGGAGAGACCTTCGCAGTCAGTGCCTTCTTCTTGTGCTTCGTGGTGTAGAGCATTCGTGCCCGCATCACCTCGAAGGAGTAACCGCGCCCTTCACGGTTCTTGTCCTTGGCCAGTCGGTTGATGGACTCCGTGTAAGCGTTGGTGACGGGCATGTCCGTCT
>NZ_JADARC010000124.1:0-57406 GCF_016464245.1 Marinobacter sp. bablab_jr003 | reverse complement strand
CAGGCAAAGTTGACGGGCACTGAGACTTCGGAGTAAGAAGAGAAACCCCGCGTCGCTACGCTCCGATGGGTGGCAGCCTTGCTCCGGTCCGGGTGGCAGGCTTCACGTGGAATGGGTGGCAACCTTCAGCGGTTTACGCATCCAAAATCCACTCGAAAAAAGCGGAACAGGCGTTATGCCTTGATTTTTTTACAGTATCCGCGGTGGCATTTATAAAGTTTTCGTACGCTCGCTCATTAAACGGGATATCCCTTGACAACATGGCTCCCGGATCGTCAACCAAGCCCAACTTGTCCACGTAAAATCTAAGGAATGCTCTCAAATGTGAGTATTTGTTGGATTGGCCTGTACCAGCCTCTACATAACACTGAATGGCTTTCCAAAACTCGGGGTATTTGCTGGTCAGTTCTCGATTAATGGCGTTTTCGTTGCCCAGGAAGTGAGGCCAACTTATCCAATCTTCGGCATAAAATTGGTTTGGGGTCGATACCAGCTTCGGGTCTTTTTCGTAGCCCCTGAAGTATTCCGCCCCTGATTTAAACCCCAAGCGTTGAGCGGCTTCGGACGCCTCGGCGACAGTGGCGTACCTCTTCACGGGGCGCTCAATGCCAAGGTAGCTGTACCAATCATCCCAATCTTCGGCATAGAAGTCGTTGGGAGATACTGTCAGCTTCGGGTCTTTTTTGTAGTCCTTCTGGTATTCCTTAATTGATTTGAATCCCAGGCGCTGAGCGGCTTCGGACGCCTCGGCGAGGGTCGCGTACTTTTCTCTGGGGCGCTCATTGCCAAGAAAACTGTACCAATCGGCCCAATGTTTGCCATAGATTTCGTCGGGATGGGATGGCAGCTTCGGGTCTTGTTTGTAGCCCTCTTTGTATTCTGTGGACGTTTTGAATCCCAAGCGCTGAGCGGCTTCGGACGCCTCGGCGAGCGTCGCGTACTTGCCGTCGGGGCGTTCAGTGCCAAGGAAGCTGTACCAGTTACTCCAATCTTCGGCATAGAATTGACCGGGAGAAGCTGGCAGCTTCGGGTCTTTTTGGTAGTCCTCAAAGTATTCCGTCTGTGTTTTGACCCCCAAGCGTTGAGCGGCTTCGGACGCCTCGGCAACAGTGGCGTACTTCTCACTGGGGCGTTCAGTGCCAAGGAAGCTATACCAATCATCCCAATCTTCGGCATAGAAAACTGCGGGTTGTGATGGCAGCTTCGGGTCTTTTTGGTAGTCCTCAAAGTATTCCGTCTGTGTTTTGAACCCCAGGCGCTGAGCGGCTTCGGACGCCTCGGCAAGCGCCGCGTACCTCTCGGGGCGCTCAACGCCAAGGAAGCTATACCAATCATCCCAATCTCCGGCATAACTTCGGTGGGGATTCGATGGCAGCTTCGGGTCTTTTTGATAGTCATCAAAGTATTCGGTGCGTGTTCTGAAGCCCAATCGCTGAGCGGCTTCGGACGCCTCGGCGAGCGTCACGTACTTTTCTATGGGGCGCGCATTGCGAAGGAAGTTGGGCCAATCAGCCCAATCTTCGGCATAGTGTTTGTCGGGAGCTGCTGGCAGCTTCGGGTCTTTTTTGTAGCCCTTGTTGTATTCATCTCTTATTTTGAATCCCAAGCGTTGAGCGGCCTCGGACGCCTCGGCGACAGTGGCGTACTTCTCACCGGGGCGCTCAGTGCCAAGGAAGCTATACCAATCACCCCAATCTCCGGCATAGAATTGGTCGGGATTTGCTGGCAGCTTCGAATCGTTTCGGTAGCTCTTCTTGTATTCCGGCTGCGTTTTGAATCCCAAGCGCTGAGCGGCTTCTGAGGCTTCGGCGAGCGTGGCGTACTTAGTTGTCATGAATGAGTTCTTTCTTGATTGGAGAAATTAAGCCGTGCTCGGGCGACAATCTGCTCAAATGCGCCCGCATCTGCTTATCAGTGAGTTCGGTGTAGACCTGCTGACTTTCTATCGATTTATGGTGTAGGGCGTTTTTAATGATCAGAGAATCAGCGTTTGCATCAGCCAGAGCTTGCCCATACGAGTGTCGGTGGGCGTGCGCTGTCGTTCCCGCTTCTTTTGAAAACGGTAAACCAATTCTTTCAACGGCTCTTTTAAGCGATTGGTTATAGCCTTTGATTGAGTGCGGAGCGCCTGATTGCGTCGTGAATGCAAACGGATGTTTACCGCCATCGGGGTATCGCTGGTAGGTCAGGTAAAGCCGCCAAAGGTCGTTAAAGGTTTCACCAGCACTTCTTGGAAACCACCAAACCAGAAGAAAGTGGCGACTTTCATTGTCCTCTTTGGGCGCTTTCCAACCTGCATGCAGCGTATGGGATTTCGAATATTCAAATCGCGGTTGCATCCCATACTTGTTGAGCAACTCTTCGCGCCTGCTGGGGCCGTTTAGACGGGGCCGCCCTTTATCGGGATGAAAAATTTTGACCAGTGCGGTTCCGTCCTCCCACGGCACGACATCTTCTATCCAAAGGTGAAAGCACTCGCTGAGCCTGAGTCCGCCGTAATGCATCAGCATGGTAATGAGCACATTCTTCAGGTCCAAGCGCTCATGAACTACGTCGCTCGTTTCAAAGCCATATCGCGTAAGGCCATTCCACAAGAGGTCGTCAATTCGTCCAGGAGGAAAGCTTTTCTTACCCTCATTGCCGTTCGAACGCGACACCCTCCTGGGCATAACCTTCCGGAAATAAGCAGGGGCTGGTTTGTTAGCCCAAAGGTGGGAAAGAAAAGCCCGCCGTTTCTTTTGGTAGAAGGCTGCGAGGCCCATCCACTCCTCGTAACGAGTAGGTTTTACCGTTGGGTTTATCTGAAGCTTTTTCTCTTCATACTGCTCGGAGAGCCAGTCTGTGTATTGTGTTATGAGGCTGATTAGAAAGTTCGCGTCCTTATCCTCGCGTGGTTTCCACCGCAGCCAACTCGGATCGCTACCGTCCTCGCCAATCGTTCCGGTGTAGAGGCTGTTTGAAAACTCCTGAAACAGTTGGTGAGGAGTTTCAAAGCAGTCTTTATTCTGATTCGTGTAATCGATGAGGAGTCGAACCGCAAACGCGCTCCTGTCTTTCCAGCTCCGAGACTTGTATCGATGAACGATCAAATAATCCAAATAACTTTTCAGCAAACCATCTTGGGTGACGATCACCGGAAGACTTATCTTCGTCCCCGTGTTGTCTACTTTGATATTTGCCTCTATGCAGACGCTGTTCAGCACGCAATTTCCAATTGGTCAAATAGTATATTCGTGATTCCACTATATATGCATGTATGCTCAAAAAAAACCAGATTTCGACTTCTGGCATAGGTTTTTGATGCTTTTTAGGATATTTTTTCTATTCCACTAAGTAGTAAGGGAGCTAAAGGACCCGACGAATGGCTGCCGCCGGCTGGCCAGTGCAGCTATGTAGCTCGTTTCATTCGGGTGGTAAAGTTATACGGCCTCAAGCCCTCCTCCCGGGAGTTGGAATGGTTTCGGGCGTTTCTGGAGGAGTGTCGTCGTTGAATCAATCGTCCGGGATCACCATTAGTCACGGAATTGGGGCCTGTTTTGGCTATACGTCATAGAGTCTGTGGTCAAATCTGCCAGTCTTTTTGTGTGAGTGGTAGGAAATACGGAGCCAGTTCGGTTTTCCTGTAAGCGACAAATGTTCAGAAAAAGCAGGAGAACACATCACCGGTGTGATTCTTACGTTGTCACCGAATTCAGGCAAAAGCCCCGTCAGGCATACTCTGACAAGGTGTCGTACCTTAATGCTAGTAACGAGGGGCGCTTAGCACCGACAACGAAGTAACGGTACCAAAACTGCCATTACAGGTTGAGATACACTGGTAGGAAATACGGAGCACGCACCGATATGGCTACAAAACGCCCGACCGAAAAAGAACTCCTGGACGGCCTCGATGCCCACACTGCCCATGCCGACGAGCTGGCTGAACCGCTCCCTCAGGAGCTTACGCCTCTGGAACGACTCAAGGGCTCAGTCAAACGTTACGAGCGGCCAACTGATCCTGTCTGGGACGAATACGCGGGCAAAAACAATGCTGAGCGAAACGCTGACCTACGCCTCCCTGCCGAGCTAGAAGACCTCGTCACCGAGCTTGAAAGCAAGCTGATAGATCATTTGCGCCCACTGACAGTGCAAATTTATGAAGGAGCCTTGAAGGCAGCGCAAAGGCAGGTCTCAGAGACATCTCGTGAACTGAAGCAGCTACAGTCGGACGTAGAAGCTGAAATCCAGGACGCGAAAACCATCATCGAAGAACTGGAGCAACGACTGACACACACCACTAACCAGTTGCAAGAGTCGACGTTGGAACTTAAGCAATCGCAGGAAGCGAGTTATCAGTTCGAGCGACAAGCAATTGCACTTGGGGCCGAGGTTAAACAACTTCGAGAAAACTCAACGTATGAAGAGTTGATGAAAAGAATTATTGCACTCGAAAGCAAAGGTGAGGATGACTGACCTCCATCGCACATCTTGGAAGTGATACCTCTGGCGAGGTTCCTTGTCGTGCTTCGGACACCAGAGAAATACGCTGGGTGCCCATACTATTAAAAGTGCAAAGATGTATGTAGGAGGCAGAACGAAGCCAGGCCTCTCCCTGGCAGTCACACCACTATGCAGGTGTCGCTCTCGCCTGGCATCCATGCCGGCGGTGAGTCCTACGGTCATCCTAACCAAGGAGCTCATGAATAGGTTAATTGCTTCAATCTAAATGTGCTGCGTACGGAGTCACAGGTCACACCACTTTATTTTCGAATAGTGACAGTATCTCACTCCAATAATGGTTGCTCATAGAAAGCTCCGCGGACTCTCTTCGTCCGGCAGACTCCACTTCATTATCGAGAGTGTACTCGGAGCCAAAGTTAAGATCCCACCCTGAGATCTCATTGCCCTTGGCTATAATCTGGCCTTTTCCGGAGTTATCCGGATTCTGTTTCGAAGCTTTGGGTGAAAACGAAACCACATTCTGTTCCGGAAGGTCTTCACCGATTCTTCGCGCGAATTCTGTGAGGCTCGGTTCCGCAAGAATATAAAGCCAGCCTCCAATCTCTGACGGTTCACCGGCCTGGCGCCGCAGTATTCGTCCAAGAACTTGCCGAAAATGGAGTTCGGTTCGGATTCTGCTGAGGTGGCAGCACACTTGCAGCCTCGGAATGTCCGTTCCTTCGCTAATCATGCCCACAGAGATGATCCAAGGATCTTGGGACATTCTGAACTTATTGATTGTTTCGTGAGCGTCTGGTGTTCGACAACTGACAACGACGGACCTTTCACCCAGCGCCGCAAGTCTGGTCGCAATATGCTCTGCATGTGCGACGGTCGCTGCGACAACTAAGCCGCCGGCATTGGGGATTCGATGTCGAATCGCAGATAGTTTGTCTGATGCCTCCGAGAGCGTGTGGTCGATTACCTCATCTCGAAAAAGAAAGTCTGGATAAGAAATATGACCGTGCTTGATGGTCTCGCGAATACTCGAATAGGTTTTAAGGCCGATCTCAGAAGATCTCAGGTGGATCTCTCGATTATCCGTGAGCACGATCTTTGGGGCTCTGCATACCCCATCTGCGATTGCACGCCTGAGACCGTAATCATAGTCGCAATGTAGTTCGCCGTCTGGCTGCGTATATCGAGCCAAGGCGATGGGCGTATCGTCTGTTCTCCAGGGTGTTCCAGATAATGCGATGGTAAAGGATGCATTACCCTGAATTCGGTCTAGTATGATCCTCCCCCAACTGTTACCAAGCGTAAAGTCGTCCGAGCTGACTCCTGAGCAGTGATGGATTTCGTCCAAGACTACCAGCACTCGATGATCGCTCAACACGCGCCAAAGCTCCTTTGGCAGCGTGCCCATCGATTGATAAGTATAGGACCCGCCGGCAGCGCCAATGCGCCCATTGAACGTTCGTCCAAGAATATTGCTAAAAGTGCTGGCAACGCTTTGGGATATTGCTCGTGACGGGGAAAAACATACAACGAAATCAATCTTGTCTTGCTCAAACAGCGCCTTGGCTAAAGATGCGACCATAACGGTTTTTCCTGCCGCTGGCGTAGCATGACACAGAAAATGGGTTTGGTGCTCGAGGGATAACAGGGCCTGAGCAATGCACTCGCTCTGCCAAGCGCGGAGTTTCATCATGAGGTAAGGCCAATTTTGGTGATCACAGACTCAACTGCCCGAAGTTGCCCAAGCAGTTTCGTACTCCTCTCCCGAGACTCCAAATATTGCTCCTTCACAGCACCTCGAAGCGCGGGGTATTTGTTATAGAGACGTTGATACTCCTCCGCTTCCCCAATGCTGGCGACAAGTTCAACTCTTCTTTGGGAAAGCTCTTCTTGCAGGGCCCGCTGCGTCTCCCCATCCATCGTCGACTCAGTATCATGATCACGACTTTCAAACGGGGACGGCTTATCCTCAAGCTGAACATTTGAACGCTCTGGGCAGAAAATGAATTTGCACCCGCGGCCGGTTGATCCGTGGTGTCTTTCAACCAGCTTGGCTGATTCCAGTCGCAATAGTTCTCTATAGATATATTTTCGGAGCTGGTTGCGACTTGGTCGCTGACCTTCTGAAATCTGAAGCACATAGAGATCCCGAAGATCGGTGGTTGAGAAAGGAGCGTCTGATTGCCTCAGCAACAGTTCGATCAGCGTCTTATCGACTTGCAATGACTGTAAATTTTCCATCCAAAGGCCCAGTTGGTCTGTGTGTCGATCTGGTCGACCCTGTAAAATGGGTAGTATATGCCGTGGCCCCTTATGCCTCAAGCAACCATAGTCTTGCCTTTTGCGAGGGCAAGAAATGGGCTCACCGGTTTGTGTGGCGTTTGGCCAGAATCTACGGGCTATCCGAAAATCTAAAGGTTTATCGCAAGAGCGTCTTGCTTACGAAGCAGGAATAGACAGGAGCTATGTAGGGAAGATAGAGAGAGGCGAGGTAAACGTTACAATTGAAAAGATATACATGTTCGCGAACTTTCTCGAATGTTCCCCCAAGGAATTAGTGCCCGACTTGCAATAGCCCTAGCCCGGATTTCTCGCGCGGCACAAAAAACGGCTGAAAGTGATATATTTTCAGGGTGTTACACCATCAAAAAAACGCCAGCGGCCGTTTTCAAAATGGCGCCTGAAAAACTGACTTTCTCGCCACTAGCTCGCCGTAAGATTGAAGCCGATTTTCCGGGGGGGCGCATCACCTCCGATGCCAGATTACTGCTGCTCCTGTAGTAGACAAGCAATATCGACTGACTCACCGCTTGGCCATGGTACTGCAAGATCCGAAAACGCCGCAGCTGGTGCGGCACAAGCTGGACAAGATCGTTCGTCAACGTGTATTTGGCGTGGCTGCTGGCTATAAGACCTCAATTGCCACGTAGCCTTACGCTTTGATAAGGCGCTTCAGTCGGCAGTTGGCCGCGGCAGCGATCTGGGTGGCAAATCCACGTTATGTCGGATGGATGGAGTAGCGGGCGGACCGGCAAGTTCTTCAATGGCTACTATGACTACGATTGCTACTTCCCGCTGTACGTGTTCTGTGGTCGCCACCTTCTGGCCAGTTACCTGCGCACAAGCAGCTGCAGCGATAGCCGGCACAGCTGAACTATTCTGGCGCGCTTTATCCGGCAGTACTGGCCTGATATCCGCATCGTGTTCCGTGGTGACAGTGGTTTTCATTACCCTCGGATACTGAGCTGGTGTAACCGGAACGATGCCGATTATCTTGTCGACATCAGCAAGAACAGTCATCTGTTCAAGGAGGTCGATGTGCCCATGATGCTATTACAGAGAACACTGGGCAGCTCGGCGAAAAAGTAGCGCAGACCTTCCGCTTCCAGTACCAGTCCAAGTCCTGGAAATACCCTCCCTGGGTGATGGCTTTCCTGGAGGAATGCGAGCTGGGGTCCAGCCCCCCCCCTGATTCATCATCAGCTCCTGCGGCGATGAGGGCTCTAAGCTCAATAGCCTAGCATTACATTGCCCGAGGCGGCTGATCTTGTCAGGCTTTGCCTACACCTTGTTCGAGCGTATGAACGACAGTACGCTACGACTCAAGTTGATCAAGGTCGGCGCGGTCATCATCCTCAATACCTGACGCATAAGGGTATAGAGGAGCAAGGCCTTTCTTTACCGGGACGAGCTCACGGATCTGGTTCGTCGGCTGATAAGGATAGAAAATCGAAGCCAGCACTCATTCAAAATAGATTTTTCGATATCGTCAGTCAGGGGCATGCGTTTTGTAACCTTTCGGGCCATATTTGGCATTAGCGTTACAAAAAAACGCTGAATACTAGGTTTTGTTTTTCTTGTCTTTCTTTAGGGTTATGTTTTTTAGGACTTTTCAGGTTAAATTGTGTCTCGGTTACAAAAATTCATGAGGTTTTAGGGCATACTGGGCCATGTCGGCTAAAACCTCTTTGTTCCGTGGCAAAAAGTCACTAAGGCAGGCCCACTCACAACCTGCCTGAAAACAGAACCCCGTAAGGTATCTAAACCCCAAAGGGATAGCAATTGAGCAAAAACCGGGATCACCGGTGTGCCGGTATCTGCGGACGGCATAAAGGATGATTTCTAACCCGTAATCGCGATAGAATAGCGGCCCAAAATTTCAGGGGTTACGGCCTGCACAGGGGCAGCGCCGGGCCAGCATACAGACAGGGGCAGCACATCCATGTTTAATCGTGATATGAAAATCGCCGGATTCGATGACGCATTGTGGAACGCCATGCAGGCGGAAGAGAAGCGTCAGGAAGCGCACATCGAGCTGATCGCATCCGAAAACTACACCAGCCCGCGGGTGATGGAAGCCCAGGGCAGCGTGCTGACCAACAAATACGCCGAAGGCTACCCCGGCAAGCGCTACTACGGTGGTTGCGAGTTTGTCGATATTGCCGAGCAGCTGGCCATTGACCGTGCCAAGGAGCTGTTTGGTGCCGCCTACGCCAACGTGCAGCCGCACTCCGGTTCCCAGGCTAACTCCGCCGTATTCATGGCGCTGCTCAAGCCCGGCGACACCGTTCTGGGTATGAGCCTGGCCCACGGTGGTCACCTGACCCACGGTGCCAGCGTGAACTTCTCCGGCAAGATCTACCACGCCGTCCAGTATGGCCTGAACCCGGAAACCGGCCTGATCGACTACGACGAAGTGGAAGCCCTGGCCGTTGAGAACAAGCCGAAGATGATTATTGCCGGCTTCTCTGCCTACTCCCAGGAGCTGGACTTTGCCCGCTTCCGCGCCATCGCGGACAAAGTGGGTGCCTACCTGTTTGTAGACATGGCCCACGTGGCGGGCCTGGTTGCCGCTGGCGTGTATCCGGACCCGGTTCCACACGCCCACGTAGTGGCGACCACTACCCACAAAACCCTGCGCGGTCCCCGTGGCGGCCTGATCCTGGCCTGCGACGACGAAGACCTGCAGAAGAAACTGAACTCCGCCGTCTTCCCGGGTGGCCAGGGTGGCCCGCTGATGCACGTCATCGCGGCCAAGGCTGTGTGTTTCAAGGAAGCCATGAGCGACGAGTTCAAGGCCTACCAACAGCAGGTAGTTAAGAACGCTGCCGCCATGGCCGAAGTGTTCATCGAGCGCGGCTTTGACGTGGTTTCCGGTGGCACCAAAAACCACCTGTTCCTGGTCAGCCTGATCAAGCAAGACATCACCGGTAAAGATGCCGACGCCGCCCTGGGCCGTGCTCACATCACTGTAAACAAGAACGCCGTTCCGAACGATCCGCGTTCGCCGTTCGTCACCTCCGGCCTGCGTATCGGTACTCCGGCGGTTACTACTCGCGGCTTTGGTGAGCAGGAGTGCCGTGACCTGGCCGGCTGGATGTGCGACATCCTCGACAACCTTGAAGACGACGCCGTCATCAGCCGCGTACGTGAACAGGTTGAAGCGGTGTGCGCCCGCTTCCCGGTTTACGGCTGAATCGCACGGTAGTGTGCCTGCCCGGGTGCTCCGCAAGGACCACCCGGGTTCTTCCTTTCCGGAGCCTGTGAATTATGCATTGTCCTTTCTGTGGTGAAGCCGATACCAAGGTGATTGATTCACGTCTGGTGGCCGAGGGCGACCAGGTGCGCCGCCGCAGGGAGTGCTTGTCCTGCCACGAGCGTTTTACCACCTTTGAAACCGCCGAGCTGGTGATGCCCCGAGTGGTGAAACAGGACGGCACCCGTCAGCCCTTTGATGAAGAAAAGCTGCGGGCAGGGCTGATGAAGGCACTGGAAAAGCGGCCGGTGAGCATCGAGCAGATCGATGCCGCCCTGAACCGGATCAAATACCGCCTGAGAGCCACCGGCGAGCGTGAAGTAAAATCCATGCAGCTGGGCGAAGAGGTAATGACTGAACTGCGCCAGCTCGACAAAGTGGCCTATGTACGCTTTGCCTCGGTGTATCGCAGCTTTCAGGACATCAACGAGTTCAAGGAAGAAATCGAGCGCTTGTCTCAGGGTAATAGCGATGCCGCCGTGGATGTTGCCCGTGTGCTGGCGGATAACCAGTCAGACAAAGGCAAAGAATGATTTCAGACCGTGACCGGGCAATGATGGCCCGGGCCATCCAGCTGGCGTGGCGCGGCCGTTATTCCACCCATCCGAACCCCAGGGTTGGCTGCGTGATCGCCAGGGGTAACCGGATTGTTGGTGAAGGCTGGCACGAGCGAGCCGGCGAGGCCCATGCGGAAGTGCGGGCCCTGAGCCAGGCCGGGTATGAAGCCCGGGGCGCTACGGCCTACGTTACCCTTGAGCCCTGCAGCCACTACGGCCGCACGCCGCCCTGTGCGAAGGCGCTGATAGAGGCCGGAGTTGCCCAGGTGTTTGCGGCAACGACAGACCCCAATCCCTCGGTGTCTGGCCGGGGGCTGGATATGCTGCGGGACGCCGGTATCCGGGTTACTGAAGGCCTGATGGGGGATGAAGCCGCCCGCCTGAATCCGGGTTTTATGAAACGTATGCGCACCGGACGGCCCTGGGTACGGCTTAAGATGGCCGCGAGCCTGGATGGCCGCACCGCCATGGCTTCCGGTGAAAGCCAGTGGATTACCGGGCCCGAGGCACGACAAGACGTGCAAAGGCTGCGGGCCATGAGTGATGCTATTCTGACAGGTGTCGGTACGGTTTTGGCCGATGATCCGTCCCTGACGGTGCGTCGGGACGAAATGGGCGATATCGGCGATGCCACTGATCCGTCGCGTCAGCCGCTGCGGGTGATTGCAGACCGCGATGCCCGTACACCGTCCTCAGCCCGGATTCTTCGGGGTGGTAACGTGCAGGTGTTCTGTGCCAGCTCCACCCAGGCCACCGGCCCGGCGCAGGATTTGGCGGCACTGGGTGTTCGCCTCACCGGCGTGGCCTGGAAAGACAACGGCGTGGATGTCTCCGAGTTGCTGGATGCCCTGGGTGAACTGGGCATCAACGAATTACTGGTAGAGGCCGGCCCGACACTGGCAGGCACCTTTATCAACGAGAACCTGGTAGACGAACTCTGGCTCTACCAGGCACCGGTTTTTCTGGGCAGTACCGGGCGCCCGACCGCCCACCTGCCCATCGAAGTCATGGCAGACAAAGTGCAATGGAAGGTGCTGGATCGCCGCCAGGTAGGAGAGGATCAGCGATTGATCCTGGCCCGCCACTAAACATTCAATTCATTCCTCCGTGCCTTCAATGGTGAGGGCAGGAGTGACAGGGTGCGGAACCGTATGGCACTGAACAGTATTGAAGAAATTATCGAAGATATCCGTCAGGGCAAGATGGTTATCCTGATGGACGACGAGGATCGCGAAAACGAAGGCGACCTGGTAATGGCAGCAGAACACTGCACGCCGGAAGCCATCAACTTTATGGCGAGGTTCGGCCGCGGCCTGATCTGCATGCCCATGACCCGGCAGCGTTGCGAACAGCTGGGCCTGCCGCTGATGGTTCAGCAGAACGCCTCCGGCTTCGGCACCAAGTTCACGCTGTCTATCGAAGCCCGTGAAGGCGTCACCACCGGCATCTCGGCCGCTGACCGCGCCCGCACCGTACAGGCTGCCGTAGCGCGCGATGCCAAGGCGTCTGACCTGGTTCAGCCGGGCCATATCTTCCCGCTGATGTCCGATCCCGGCGGTGTATTGAGCCGTGCCGGCCACACCGAAGCCTCCTGTGACCTGGCTGCGCTGGCCGGTTGCGAACCGGCGGGTGTGATCTGCGAGATCATGAATGACGATGGGTCCATGGCCCGCCGTGAAGACCTGGAACGCTTTGCCGAAGAGCACGGCCTTAAGGTCGGCACCATCGCAGACCTGATCCACTACCGCACCATGAACGAGAAAACCGTGGAGTGTGTGGAAGAGCACGAGCTGGATACCGAATATGGCGTGTTCAAGTTGCGCACCTACCGGGACAATGTTCAGGGTGCCACCCACCTGGCCATGGTGATGGGCGACATCAGCCCGGATGAGCCGGTGTTTGTGCGGGTGCATATTACCGACACCCTGCGCGACCTGCTGGGTGCCCGGCGCAAGGATTCCCGCAGCTGGCCGCTGCACCATGCCCTTGAAAAAGTGGCCACTGAAGGGCGCGGCGTGGTGGTTCTGCTCAACAGTGCGGAAGACACCTACAACCTGGAAGACCGTATCCAGGAATTCTACGACCAGGGCCCGAAGTCAGCAGGCAAGGGCAGCTCCGGTGTGTACTTTACCGTGGGTACCGGTTCCCAGATTTTGCGCGACATCGGCGTGGGCAAAATGCGTCTGCTGAGCCCGCCTGTGAAATTCTCCGCCATCTCCGGTTTCGACCTGGAAGTGGTGGAATACGTACCCTATACCCACGAATGATCAACCCGGCTGCCGCCCTGATTCCGGCAGCCCGCGAAGGAGCCCGAGATGGCAGATATCAAAGTAATTGAAGGTGATTTTACCCAGTGCAGCGGCCGTTACGCGCTGGTGGTTGGCCGGTTTAACGGCTTTGTTGTAGAAAGCCTGGTGGAAGGTGCGGTAGATACCCTGCGCCGCCACGGTATTGCCGATGACGACATCACCATTATCCGCGTACCGGGTGCCTACGAAATGCCGCTGGCGGTCAAGCGTGTGGCGGAAACCTCCGACTACGACGCCATCATCGCCCTGGGCGCAGTGATTCGTGGTGGTACTCCACACTTTGAATACGTAGCCGGTGAAGCCTCCAGTGGCCTGGGCGCTGTCAGCCTGGAAACCGACGTGCCGGTCACCTTCGGTGTACTGACCGTGGACTCCATCGAGCAGGCCATCGAGCGCTCCGGCACCAAGGCCGGTAACAAAGGTGCGGAAGCTGCGATTACTGCCCTGGAAATGGTCAGTCTGTTCAAAAAGTTGGGTGAGTAATGAGCGAAGCGGGTGATACCTCTCCCCAACCGGGGAAAACCAGCCAGCCAAAAGCTGGCGACCGCCGCCGGGCACGGGCCCTTGCTATGCAGGGCCTGTATCAGCGGCACTTCAGCAAGTCTCCGATCTCTGATATTGAAGCCGAGTTCATGGTTGATAACGACATGAGCAAGGTGGATATCATGTACTTCCGCGACCTGCTGCGGGGCGTACACCGGGAGCAGGCCGAACTGGACAGGCTGATCGAGCCATTCCTCGACCGTCCCCTGAAAGAGGTGGACCCGGTTGAACTGGCCATCGTGCGCCTGGGTGCCTACGAGCTGAAATGCCGTATCGATGTGCCCTATAAAGTGGTGATCAACGAAGGTATCGAAATGGCCAAGCGCTTTGGCGGTACTGAAGGCCACAAGTTCGTGAACAGTGTGCTGGACAAGCTCAGCCGCCGCCTGCGGCTGGCCGAAACCCGTCCACGCTGATTCATGGGTGAATTCGAGCTGATCCGGCAGTACTTCCAGCCGCTGGCAAGCAACGCCAGGAACGATCAGCTTGTGCTTGGCCCCGGCGATGACTGCGCCATCCAGCGGGTGCCGCCGGGCCGCGACCTGGTGTTTTCAGTGGATACCCTGGTAGAGGGTGTCCACTTTCCCCCTCACTATGCTCCTTCCCACCTTGGTTGGCGGTCACTGGCAGTAGCCGTCAGTGACCTGGCGGCCATGGGCGCCGAGCCTGTTTGCTTTACCCTGGCCCTGAGCCTGCCGGAAGCAGATTCCGACTGGCTGGCGGGCTTTGCCGAAGGGCTGTCCCGGGCCAGCCAGGCGTTCGGTATTACCCTGGCCGGCGGTGACACCACCCGAGGCCCGTTAACGATCACTATCCAGGTTCATGGCACCGTAAAGGCCGGCCAGGCTTTGTTGCGCTCCGGCGCCCGAGAGGGTGACCGGGTATGCGTAACCGGCCCGCTGGGCAACGCCGGTGCTGCGCTGGACTATCTTGAGGATCCGGAACCGGGCGCACGGCAAAGGGCCCTGCTGGCCAGCTACCATAGCCCGCAACCTCAACTGAAACTCGGGGCAAGCCTGGCCGGTAAGGCCAGCGCAGCTATCGATATTTCTGACGGCCTGCTGGCAGACTTACAGCAGATTCTGGAGGCGTCTGGTGTGGGCGCCGAACTGGATGTGGCCAGCATTCCGATGTCGGAAGAGCTCAGGCAGTTGCAGGGAGCGCGGGCGCTGGACCTGGCCCTGACCGCCGGTGACGACTACCAGCTGTGCCTGACCATCGCCCCGGAAGCACTGGCCGCGCTGCCTGCGCCAGTCCGTGAACAACTGACGGTGATCGGCCGGATTGTGCCGGAGCCGGGGCTGACGTTAGCAGGCGCGCCTGCCGGCTACCAAACCCAGGGATATGACCATTTCGGGAGGTCTGATTGACAGACGATAACTTGATGCATGAACCGGATGCTCCGGCTGCGATCCTGCCGCCGGGCTTTCTGCGCCATCCGGTGCATTTCCTGGCCTTCGGCTTTGGCAGTGGTGCTGCGCCGAAAGCACCTGGCACCTGGGGTAGCCTGGCCGCTATTCCTGTGTGGTATGCGTTCGCCTGGTTGCCACCGATGGCTTACTGGCTGGTGGTGTTGGCTGCCTTTCTGGTGGGGATCTGGCTGTGCGGTAAAACCGCCGACGACCTGAAAGTGCACGACCACGGTGGCATCGTATGGGACGAGTTCGTGGGCATGTGGATTGCCCTGGGGCTGTTCCCGGACCAGATTTACGGCGTGCTGATGGCGTTCATGCTGTTCCGCTTCTTTGATGTGCTCAAGCCCTGGCCTATAAACTGGCTGGATGCCCGGCTACCCGGCGGGCTGGGAATTATGGTAGATGACGTCGTGGCAGGCATCATGGCGCTGGCCTGCCTGTGGGGAATCGACACCTGGGTGATGCCCTATATCGTGTAACGGTGCTGTTCAGTGCAGCTGCGGCTCGTCTGGCAGCATACGCACCACGTGCAGGAACCGCTTCAGCCCGATTTCCGCTCGCTCACGGGTGGCGAAGGGGCCGCTGTCAAAGCCTTCCCGGGTGGTGAAATACCACTTGCTGCCAACACAGAAAAATCGGCTGCTGCGAAAGGGTGGTGGTCCGTCTTCTCCGGTTCTTCGCTGGGTGTCCATGGTAACCTCCCGAGCTTTGATTGCGCAGTTTAAGGTTTGACGTTCTTTCCCTGAGCCCCGGGTATGTTCAGAATGCTTGGCAGTTGTCAGTCACGTGTCCTAGCCCACTGAAGGGCCGTCCTATGGAAAAGGAGCTAAATGAGTATGTGTCACGTTCGCGGGTTTTTCAAGCTGGTGGTTTTAATGCTCAGCGTTACCCTGGTGGGCTGCGCTTCCTCCCTTGCGCGCATTGATACCTGGCAGGGTGATCCCGCCGGGTGCTGGCGTGAGCGGTGATGCGCAATCCGGATCAACGCTGGACCGTATGAAATCCCTGTGGGGCGACGCCACTGAAGAAGAAAAGCGCGAGTTCCTGCGCTGGGCGTTCGAATAAACCTGCAAAAGGCCGGGCACAGTGCCCGGCCTTTGCATTAGCGTTTGAAGCGCTTCAGACCACTCTTCAGAAAACCTTCCATGTAGTTCATCAGTTCGTCGGTCAGGCTCTGGCTGCCGCTTGCCGGCAACTCGTTACCTTCGTCCGGGCCCAGTGAGGCGACCGCGGCTTCCATGCTGGCCAGGCTTTCCTCGGTTAACGCTTTAAATGCATCGCCATCCGCGACGACATCCGGGCACAGGGTGAAGTTGAGGGTCAGCTGGCCCTGATAGCTCACCGCAACAATTACCAGCCCCATGCTGTCGAACAGCGGTGCACTGTTGAACTGCTGTACCAGCCTGGCGCCTTGCAGGAACAGTGGTACCTGTGGGCCAGGCACATTGGTAATGGGCAGGTTGAACAGGGGCTGGTAGCGCTGGGCCACCTGCAGTTCCGAATACAGCCGGGCCGAGAGCGCCAGCAGGGTAGAGGGCAGCAGTTCGGTGAGCCGGTCGGCGGCAATGGCTTCGCGGTAGGGTTCCGAATCCACCGCGTTGCGGTGAATGCGGCGAATCCGCGCTGCCGGGTTTGGCTCGGTGGTGGCCAGGTCCAGCAGCATGGCAGACATCTGGTTGCCGGTAGCCCGTCGCAGACTACTGGAGCGCACGGAGATGGGGGTCATGGCAACCAGTGAGCGGTCGGTGCCGTTATCCTGCGCAAGCAGGTAGCGGCGCAGGATTTCGGCACACAGGCCCAGAACCACATCGTTCAGGGTTACGTCAGCCAGGCTGGATTTGATGGCTTTCAGCCGGTACAGGCTTACCTGGGTGGAAACCAGCCGCCGGTTAGCGGTGATCTGCCGGTTAAACGGGCTGTGGGGTGCGGTGAACAGGGGCAGCGGCAAGGGCAGCTTGCGAAGCTGCCGGTGGACGAGCCCGCGAGCGGTGACTTCGGCGGCATTGTAAGCCAGCGAGGCAAACTGCATCGGGGTTTTCAGCATATTGGCGCCGGCCTGCAGAAACACCCGTTCTTCAGACGGTTCCGGCCGGGGCAGCCAGGGCCGGGGCTGGGGAATGGCACGCGGCTCTGGCGTGTATTCCAGCAGCTTACCCATGATTTCCTCGCCACTGAAGGCATCGATAGCCGCGTGGTGCAGCTTTACGATCAGGGCAAAGCCTTCTTTCTCGCCTTCCCGGTCGTCCAGCTTGAAGCCATCCACGAAGGTGATATGCCACAGCGGGCGGTCCCGTTTCAGGGGTTCTTCCAGGATTTTGGACGCCAGCGACATCAGGCTCGACTGCTTGCCGTGTTCGCCCAGGTTCACATAGGCCAGGTGCCGCTCGATGCTGAAATCCGGGTCATCAATCCAGTAGGGGCGCCCCAGGCGCAGGGGGATTTCCTTGAGCTTCTGCCGGAACAGGGGAACCACGTGCAGGCGGCTGCGCAGATACGCGACAAAGGTGCTGAATGCCAGGGGGTATTGCAGGTCGCTGGCGTCGAACAGATACACGCCGCCAATATGCATGGGCGTGGTTTCCGACTCCAGGTACAGGAACGAGGCATCCAGTTCCGACAGCTGACGCATTGGGCGCACTCCCTTGTGTGTCACTTTTAACGATGCGGGTGGTCGAGTATATCGCAAACACCCGGGCTGCCGGTTGGCCTGGCTGCCCGGTATTTATTCCGGCTGAAGCCAGTTCTGGATGCCGTTGTCATTGCCCAGGTAATCCCAGAACCACATCAGGGCCTTGCCCTTGTCTTCGCTGTGCCGAGCCAGGTGGATGGCAATGGCCGGCCTTGGTTCGTGCACTTCCCTGGCAACCAGAGAACCACGGGCGAGCTGCTCCCGGATGCGGGGTACTGGCAGCCAGCCAACGCCGAGCCCGGCCTCCTGAACGGCAATTTTCTGATCAATATTACTGACCGTAAGCGTTCGCTGCCTGCGGAAAATACCGGCATGGCCGGGTGGTAGTGAGCGGGAAGTATCCGCCGCAACGGCGGCCGGATAGGGTGCAATATCCGCCTCCGCCAAAGGCTCTTGCGCGTTTGCCAGCGGATGGTTGGCGGCCACCGCAAACACAAACGGCACCTCGCCCAGCGCCTTGGTAGTAAAACTGCCGGCCGGCTTGCTGAGCTGGTCTGCACCCACAATCATATCCACCCGCCGGCTTTGAAGGGCATCCCAGGCACCGGCGAAAACTTCTTCCACAATCTGCACATCCACCGGCACGCCCAGCTGGTAAAAGGCCTCGATGGCGGGAAGCAGGCAGTCTGCCGGCATCAGTGAGTTAAACCCGATCCGCAACCGCGTTTCCCAGCCTTCCGCCACCTGGCGGGTGGAGTGGGCCAGGTTCTCCGCTGCCTCAAGCAAAGACCGTCCTTCCTCCAGCAGGTAACGCCCCGCCGGAGTCAGCACGGCTTTGTGGCCGCTACGGTCAAAGATACTGACGTTGAGGTCTTCTTCGAGCTTCTGAACCGTGTAACTGATGGCCGAAGGCACCCGAAACAACTCCCCCGCCGCCCCTGCAAAACTGCCCTTGCGGTCAATGGCGTCCAGTACTTTAAGTGCGTCTATGGTGATGGCTGTATGCATGTTCGAATTATCTGAAAGTGTTTGCCAGAAATGCTTGCTATCAGCGTAGCAGGGCAGGGGTTAGTCTGTCGTCAGGTTAAAGAAATTCTTTGCCACGGAATCCACGGAAGGACACGGAAAGAGAAAAACTGAACGACTCTTAGCCACGGACACTCACGGACGCTCACGGACAAAGAAAAAGAAATCTTTTGGCTTTTCGTCCGTGTGGGTCCGTGAGTGTCCGTGGCAAAAATCAGTTCTTCTGTTCAGTAGTTTTTCCGTGTCCTTCCGTGGATTCCGTGGCCAAAAACAGGGAGTCCCACATGGGCTTACTAGTAGACGGCAAATGGCACGACCAGTGGTACGACACCGACAAAACCGGCGGCAAGTTCGAGCGTGAAGCCGCCCGCTTTCGTAACTGGGTAACCGAAGACGGCTCCGCCGGGCCTGCGGGTGAGGGCGGTTTCGCGGCGGAAAGCGGCCGTTACCACCTGTATGTATCCATGGCCTGCCCCTGGGCGCACCGGACTTTGATCTTCCGCAAACTCAAGGGCCTGGAGCCGCACATTGGTGTCTCCGTGGTGCACCCGGATATGGTCGAGAACGGCTGGGAGTTCCGGCCCGGGGATGCGGAGCATCAGGACCATCTGTACAACTCAGAGTTCATGCATCAGGTATACACCCGGGCGGCGCCGGATTATTCGGGGCGGGTGACGGTGCCGGTACTGTGGGACAAGCAGCGGGAAACCATTGTCAGTAACGAGTCAGCGGAAATTATCCGCATGTTCAACTCAGCTTTTAACGGGCTTGAAGGCGTAAACGCGGATCTGGACCTGTGCCCGGAAAGCCTGCGCAGTGAAATCGAGGCAGTAAACGAGCGGGTATACGACACAGTCAACAACGGCGTATACAAGGCCGGTTTTGCCACCGCCCAGGACAAATACGAAGAGGCCTACAAGGCGCTGTTTGAATCACTGGACTGGCTGGAAGCGAAACTGGAGAGCCAGCGCTATGTCACTGGCAGCCAGATCACCGAAGCCGACTGGCGCTTGTTCACCACGCTGATACGGTTTGATGCGGTGTATTACAGCCACTTCAAATGCAATCGCCAGCAGATCCGGGATTATCCGAACCTGTCCGGTTATTTGCGGGAGCTGTATCAGGTGCCGGGCGTGGCGGAGACCGTGGATATCCGCCAGATCAAGCAGCACTACTACGTGAGCCAGCGCACCATCAACCCCGCCCAGATTGTGCCGGTGGGGCCGGAGCTGGATTTTAGTTCGCCGCATGGGCGTGATGGTTTGAACTGAGCTTACTGAGAAGTAAGCGCGCGGGGCTGGTAGGGCTTTCCAAAACCGTGCGGAGCCAGGGATGGCGGAGCTCGAGCGGGACAGGGAGGTCTTTACAGCGTGTTTTGGAAAGCCCTACCAGCCCTGCGTGCGGAAGTCTGGCAACTCAGCTGACCCGGGCCACCGCCACTTCGGTCAGCAGCTCCAGTGATTGCCGGTGCTCGGTCTCCGGCAGGCAGGCCAGCAGGTCTTTCGCGATCTGCGCCTGCTCTTTTGCCTTGGCCATGGTGTATTCAATGGCACCGGAGGCCTTCACGATGTCCAGAACCTTCGGCAAATCGTCCAGCCCACCCTTGCGGATAGCCTGGCGAATCAGCTGGCGTTCTTCCTCGCTGCCGTTGGCCATGGCGTAAATCAGCGGCAGGGTGGTCTTGCCTTCGGCCAGGTCGTCGCCCACGTTCTTGCCCATGGCTTCGGCATCGCCCAGGTAATCCAGTACGTCGTCCACCAGCTGGAATGCCAGGCCCAGGTGCTTGCCGTAGTCTTTCAGGGCGGCTTCCTGTTCCGGGTTCGCTCCGGCCAGCAGTGCGCCGGTGTGGGAAGAGGCTTCGAACAGCATGGCGGTCTTGTTATGGATAACCACCATGTACTGGTCTTCGGTGAGGTCCGGGTTCTTCACGTTCATCAGCTGCATCACCTCGCCCTCGGCAATCACCGCCGTGGCGTGGGACAACACATTCATGATCGGCAGGCTTTCCAGCTCCACCATCATCTCGAAGGCCCGGGCATACAGGAAATCACCTACCAGCACGCTCGGCGCGTTGCCCCACTTGGCGTTGGCGGTGCTGCGGCCCCGGCGCATGTCGGAGGTGTCTACCACGTCGTCGTGCAGCAGGGTGGCGGTGTGCAGGAATTCAATGACCGCGGCCAGCTTCAGGTGGTCGTCCTGGCCGTAGCCCGCGGCCCGGCTGGACAGCAAAACCAGTAAGGGTCTCAGGCGCTTACCGCCACTCTCAATAATATAGTGGGCGATTTTTTCCACCATCGGGACATCCGAGGCAAGCCGCTTGATAATCAGGTCATTAACGCGGCTGAAGTCATCCGCCACGGTGTCATGGATACGCTGGGCTGTCATCGGGCTGAAACGTCCCTTGCTGGTGTTTTCGTTGAGTTTTCGGGCAGGTCGCGGCAATGCTAGGTATTGCTGCCTACAGTGTCAACTTGAACCGGAATCCGGCTTGTATTGCCCGGCGGCTTTTCGTACAATCACGCGCCCAACTCATCCCAACCTGCGCTCCCTGCAATAGGGTCGCCAGAGCGCTTCCCTTAGAACCAGGTGGATAAGAGCAGGGATGGGTCAATCGCGGAGACTATGAATGTACGCAGTTATTGTTAGCGGTGGTAAGCAGCACCGTGTAAAGGAAGGCGAAACTCTGAAGCTGGAAAAGCTGGAAGTTGAAACCGGCGGCTCTGTTGAGTTCGATCGTGTTCTTCTGGTTGCCAACGGCGACGACGTAAAAGTTGGCGCTCCGGTAGTTGAAGGCGCCAAGGTTACCGCTGAAGTGGTTAGCCACGGTCGTCACGACAAGATCAATATCATCAAGTTCCGTCGTCGTAAGCACCACATGAAGCGTCAGGGCCACCGTCAGTGGTTTACTGAAGTAAAGATCACGGGTATCCAGGGCTAAGCCCTCGAATAACCCCTTAATGAAGGAGGCTGGTAATGGCTCATAAAAAGGCAGCAGGTAGTACCCGTAACGGTCGCGATTCCGAGTCTAAACGACTTGGTGTCAAGCGCTACGGCGGCGAGACTGTAACTGCAGGCAGCATCATCATCCGTCAGCGTGGCACCCGTTTCCATGCTGGTAGTAACGTAGGCATTGGCAAGGACCACACCCTGTTCGCGAAAGCGGAAGGTCAGGTGAAGTTCGAAACCAAAGGCCCGCAGAACCGCAAGTTCGTAAGCATCGTTCCGGCTGCGTAAGCAGCGGCGATCCGGTTCTGTCGAACCATGGGTTTGCCTGATATGCTGATCTGATCAGCCCTCAGGTGAATCCGGAGCCCCGCAAAGCTTCCATGAGGCTGCGGGGCTTTTTAGTTTATGCAAAGGCAATTGGCGTATGAAATTTGTAGACGAAGCCACCATCATTGTTGAAGCCGGCAAGGGCGGCCATGGCTGCCTGAGTTTCAGGCGGGAAAAATACGTGCCGAAAGGCGGCCCGGACGGCGGTGACGGCGGGGATGGCGGTTCCGTCTATCTGGAAGCAGACAGCGCCCTGAACACGCTGATCGATTACCGCTTCCAGCGCAAACACAAGGCCCAGAACGGCGAGCCCGGCTCCGGCCGCAACTGCACCGGCACCAAGGGCGAAGACCTGGTGTTGCCGGTACCGGTTGGTACCACCGTGGTGGATATGGACACCCACGAAGTTCTGGGTGACCTCACCAAGGAAGGCCAGCGACTGAAAGTGGCACAGGGTGGTTTTCACGGCCTGGGCAATACTCGCTTCAAGTCATCGGTTAACCGCGCGCCGCGCCAGACCTCCAAAGGCTCTGAAGGCGAATTGCGTAACCTGCGTCTGGAGCTGAAAGTGCTGGCGGATGTTGGTTTGCTGGGTTTGCCCAATGCCGGTAAGTCCACCTTTATCCGCTCTGTTTCCGCGGCCCGTCCGAAAGTGGCGGATTATCCGTTCACCACGCTGGTTCCCAATCTGGGTGTGGTCAGTGTGCAGGCGCACCAGAGCTTTGTGATTGCCGATATTCCGGGCCTGATTGAAGGTGCCGCTGAAGGCGCCGGCCTGGGTATCCGATTCCTGAAACACCTGGTGCGTACCCGCTTGCTGTTGCACCTGGTGGATGTGGCGCCCTATGACGGCTCCTCCCCGGTTGAAGCGGTAAAGGCTATCGCCCACGAACTGGAAAAGTTCAGCGAAACCCTGGCCAGCCGCCCGCGCTGGCTGGTGCTGAACAAAGTGGACATGGTGCCGGAAGAAGACCGCGAGGCGCACTGCCAGGCCATTGTGGACGAGCTTGGCTGGGATGGCCCGGTGTTCTGGATTTCCTCGTTGACGGGTGAGGGCACCAAGCCGCTGGCCCAGGCTGTCATGCGCTGGATTGAAGAGCAGGCGGAAGCCGAAGCCGAGAACCCGGACTTCGCCGAGCAGGAAGCGGCCCGCCGTCGCCGGATGGATGAAGAGGCCCGTGCCAAGATCGAGGCAGATCGCAAGGCCCGCCGCGCCGCCCGTGAAGACGATGAAGATGACGACTTTGACGACGACGATTACGACGTTGAAGTGGTCTACGCCCCCGAGTAACAATCTGAAGAGACAGTACCGCTACCATGAGTGAACGCCTCCAGCTCCGAAAGGCCCGTCGCCTGGTTATCAAGATCGGCAGTGCCTTGCTTACCAACGACGGAAAAGGGCTGGATGTGGCAGCCCTTGGGCTGTGGGTTGACCAGATCGCCGAACTGATCGGCGAAGGTGTCGAAGTGGTGGTGGTGTCTTCCGGTTCAGTCGCTGAAGGCATGAGCCGTCTGGGCTGGCAAACCCGGCCCCAACATCTGCACGAATTGCAGGCTGCGGCGGCGGTGGGCCAGATGGGCCTGGTGCAAACCTGGGAAGCCCAGTTCAAGCGCCACGACATTCACACCGCCCAGATTTTGCTCACCCACGACGACCTTTCCGACCGCAAACGCTACCTGAACGGCCGCAGCACCCTGCGCACCCTGCTGGATTACGGCGTGGTGCCGATCGTGAACGAAAACGACACGGTGGTCACCGACGAAATCCGCTTCGGTGACAACGACACCCTGGGCGCGCTGGTGGCTAACCTGATCGAGGCCGATGGCCTGATCATCCTGACCGACCAGCTGGGCCTGTTCAATAAAGACCCCCGCAAACACGAAGACGCCGAACTGGTCACCGAGCGCAAAGCCGAAGACCGGGACCTGGATGCCATGGCCGGCGGCGGTGCCGGTGCCCTTGGGCGTGGTGGCATGCTTACCAAGCTTCGGGCAGCACGGCTGGCGGCCCGTTCCGGTGCCTTTACCGTGATTGTGGGTGGTCGCATCGAACACGCCATTGCCCGCCTGCGCCAGGGCGATGTGATTGGCACTCTGTTGCTGCCGGAGCAGGGCAGAATGGCTGCCCGCAAACAGTGGATTGCCAGCCACCTGCAAACCCGGGGCAGGCTGACCCTGGATGACGGCGCGGTAAAAGTGCTGCGTCAGGGCGGCAGAAGCCTGCTGCCGGTAGGTGTCAAAGCGGTCACAGGCCAGTTCCGCCGGGGCGAGATGGTATCCTGCACAGATCTGAGCGGTAAAGAAATTGCCCGGGGGCTGGTGAACTACGATGCCGACGAGGCCCGGGCAATCGCCGGTCGCTCAAGTGATCGCATTGCAGAGGTGCTGGGCTATATTTCCGATGAGGAAATGATTCACCGGGATAACCTGGTGGTGGTCTAGGCTTTTCCGGCGCTTCAGCCGGATTTCAGGCACAAAAAAACCGGCACGAAGCCGGTTTTTTTATGAGCGCAAGGATCAGGCAGCTTTCAGGGCCTTGATCTTGGCGTTCAGGCGGCTCTTATGACGAGCAACCTTGTTCTTGGCGAAGATGCCTTTGTTAACCATGCTGTCCAGAACAGGCTGGGCCTGCTTCAGGGCTGCCTGGGCACCTTCGTAGTCGCCAGCTTTGATCTGGGCGTCTACTTTCTTCATGTAAGTACGTGCCATGGAACGCAGGCTGGCGTTGTGCTTGCGGTTTTTCTCGTTCTGACGAGCGCGCTTTTTGGCTTGCGGGGAATTTGCCACCGTAAAACTCCTGAAATTCGTTGCTAAAAAATCGAATATGTTTAGATCGCGGGCGCGCCAAAACCAGCGCGTCGAAATAAATGACGCGGAACTATGCCGCTGAACGCCCGAAATGTCAAGGCCGAAGCCTCCGGTAATCCCTCTGCTCCGGAGGCCTGTGGTACACTCCCGCATCGTCTCACGGGGCCCGGGCCCGCAACAAGCCCCGCCTTGTGGATTACCGAAACGCCACCCCGGCCCGAAGCCGGTATTCTGGACGCTCAAACCATGTCTTCGGAACCCCAACCAACAGAACAACAGCCTCCCGTTCAGGAACCTCCGAAAGCGCCGGGATTACTGCGCTCATCCGGCGTGGTCGGCATCATGACCATGCTGTCCCGGGTGCTGGGGCTGGTGCGGGATATGGTGATTGCCCGCTATTTCGGGGCAGGTGCCGGGGCCGATGCCTTCTTCGTGGCGTTCAAGATTCCTAACTTCCTGCGCCGCCTGTTCGCGGAAGGGGCGTTTTCCCAGGCCTTTGTACCGGTGTTGTCGTCTTACCGGGAAAGCCAGGATATTTCCGAAGTAAAGCGCCTGGTGGATGCAGTGGCCGGCTCCCTCGGGCTGGTCTTGCTGGCGGTTACGCTGGTGGCCATGCTGGGTGCGCCGGTACTGACGGCGGTGTTTGCCCCGGGGTTCCTGGATGATGACGTCAAATTCGCCCTGACCAGCGACATGCTGCGCATTACCTTTCCGTACCTGTTGCTGATTTCCCTGACTGCCTTTGCCGGCGGCATTCTGAACAGTTACGACCGGTTTGCGGTACCTGCGTTTACCCCGGTGTTGCTGAACCTGGCCATGATCGCCGCCGCCATTTTCCTGACTCCGGTAATGGATGAGCCGGTAATGGCACTGGCCTGGGGTGTCTTCATCGCCGGTGCCCTGCAGCTGTTTTTCCAGTTACCGTTCCTGATGCGCCTGGGCCTGCTGCCCAGGCCCCGGGTGGACTACAAACACGAGGGTGTCAGCCGGATTCTCAAGTTGATGGCTCCGGCGTTGTTCGGCGTGTCGGTCAGCCAGATCAACCTGTTGCTGGACACGGTGCTGGCGTCGTTCCTGCAAACCGGCAGCGTGTCCTGGCTGTATTACTCAGACCGGTTGTCTGAGCTGCCGCTGGGTGTATTCGGTATTGCCATCGCCACGGTCATTCTGCCCAGCTTGTCCCGCAAGCACGCGGCGGCTTCGGAAGACCAGTTTGCCGCCACCCTCGACTGGGCCGTGCGGGCCGTTCTGCTGATCGGCCTTCCGGCGGCGGTGGCGCTGGCGCTGTTGGCGGAGCCGTTGATTGCCACCCTGTTCCATTACGGCGAAGTGACCGACCGGGATGTGGCGATGTCCGCCCAGAGTCTGCGGGCCTATTCCGCCGGTTTGCTGGCCTTCATGCTGATCAAGGTGCTGGCGCCGGGCTTTTTCTCCCGGGAAGACACCAAAACCCCGGTCAAGATCGGTGTTATTGCCATGGTGGCGAATATGGCCTTCAACCTGGCGTTAATCGTGCCCCTGGCCCATGCCGGGCTGGCGCTGGCTACATCCATGTCGGCCTGGTTGAATGGTTATCTGCTCTGGCGTGGGCTGCGTAAGGAAGGCGCCTGGAAAAGCCAGCCCGGCTGGCCGAAGTTCCTGATGCAGCTGGCCGTGGCCAATGCCGCCCTGGCCGCGGTGGTGCTCTGGCTGAATGTGCCGGTAGCCGACTGGCTGGCGGCCAGCGGCCTGCAGCGGGCAACCGATATGGGCATTCTGGTGGTAGCCGGAGTTGGGGCCTATTTCGTGGCGCTGGCGCTGGCGGGCGTGCGGGTTCGCCAATTCCGCCAGAAGTAAGCCGCCGCAAGATTTCTACCATACCCCTGCATGGGGTATAATCGCGCGTTTTATCACCAGCGTATCGCCTCTCGGGCCGGTGCGCCAAAAAGCCAGCTGGCAAGTTAAGGTTCGCAGTACATGCGTCTGATTCGAGGCCTGACCAATCTTAAGCGCCTGTCCGGGCAAGCGGGTTCCCCGCTGGCCAGCGGCTGCGTGGCCACCATCGGCAACTTCGATGGCGTGCACCTGGGCCATAAAACCATTATTGATCAGGTCAAGCAGAAAGCTGCGCAGCTGGGCGTGCCGTCGGTGGTGATGATTTTCGAGCCGCAGCCCCGGGAATTCTTCGAAGGCGCGGAAGCACCGCCCCGGCTGATGCCATTCCGCCAGAAGTTCGAAGCCCTGCTGGCCGAAGGCGTGGACATGGTGCTGTGCATCCGTTTCGATGAAACCTTCCGCAGCTATTCCGGCATGGGCTTTATCGAAGATGTGCTGATCAACGGCCTGGGCGTCCGCCACCTGGTGGTGGGCGACGACTTCCGCTTCGGTTGCGATCGGGCTGGCGACTTCAAGTTGCTGCAAAGCGTGGGGCAGGAGCGGGGCTTTACGGTGGAGAACACCCGTACAGTGACCGTTGATGGCGAGCGTGTCAGCAGTACCCGCGTGCGTAATGCCCTGAATGTGAATGGCCTGGAAGAGGCCGAGCGCCTGCTGGGACATCCTTACCGCATCCATGGCCGCATTGTTTATGGCCGCCAGTTAGGCCGGCAACTCAACGCGCCCACCGCCAACATTTTGCTGAACCAGATGCCGGCACTGCGGGGCGTTTACGTGGTGCGGGCCCGGCTGGAAACCGGCGAATGGTGCGACGGCGTAGCCAACATCGGCCTGCGCCCCACGGTCGACGGCAAGCGGCCGTCACTGGAAGTGCACCTGTTTGACTTTGCTGGCACACTTTATGGCCAGCACCTGGAAGTCGTGTTCCGCCATGGCCTGCGGGACGAAGTGAAATTCGACTCTGTTGACGAACTCCGCCAACAGATCGCCCGGGATTTTGACAACGCCCGGGCCTGGCTGGCGGATAACCCCGCCACGCCGGAAACCTGATTCAACTGACCAACCAAGAGTACGCACAAAGACATGAGCGACTACAAGCATACCCTGAATCTGCCGGAAACCGCGTTTCCCATGCGCGGTAACCTGGCCAAGCGCGAGCCGGACATGCTCAAGCACTGGCAGGACCTGAACGTATACGGCAACCTGCGCAAGCAGCGCGAAGGCCGGGAAAAGTTCATCCTGCACGATGGCCCTCCCTACGCCAACGGCAGCATTCACATCGGGCATGCGGTCAACAAGATCCTGAAAGACATGATCGTGAAATCCCGCAGCTTTATGGGCTTTGACGCACCCTACGTGCCCGGCTGGGATTGCCACGGCCTGCCGATCGAGCACAAGGTAGAGCAGGAAATCGGCAAAGCCGGTGTGAAGGTGGACTACAAAACCTTCCGCCAGGCCTGTCGTGATTACGCCACCAAGCAGATCGAAGGCCAGAAAGCCGACTTTATCCGCCTGGGCGTGATGGGTGAGTGGGACAAGCCCTACCTGACTATGGACCCGAAAGTAGAAGCGGGCATCGTGCGGGCGTTGGGCAAGATCGTGGCCAAGGGCCACCTGGTGCGTGGATTCAAGCCGGTTTACTGGAGTGTGGTTGGTCAGTCCGCACTGGCAGAAGCCGAAGTTGAATACCAGGACAAAACCTCTACCCAGATCGACGTGCGTTTCACCGCCGTCGACCAGGACGCCGTGCTGAAAACCTTCGGAACCAGCGAAGGTGAGGGCGATGTCTCCCTGGTAATCTGGACCACCACCCCCTGGACCATCCCCGCCAACCAGGCGGTGTCTATCGGTGCCGATATCGAATACGCACTGGTACAGGTAGATGTGGGCCACGGCGCCGAGCGCATGATCCTGGCCACCGACATGGTGCAGGGCATCATGTCTCGCTGGGGCGTGGAAGACTACAAGGTGCTGGCCAACGTGGCCGGTTCTGCCCTGGAAAACCAGCTGCTGCACCACCCGGTGTACGACAAGCAGGTGCCGGTGCTGTTGGGCGACCACGTCTCCCTGGACGCCGGTACCGGTGCGGTACACACCGCGCCGGACCACGGTATGGAAGACTTTGAAGTAGGCAAGGCCTACGGCATTGGAACCATCAACCTGGTAAAAGCCGACGGCACCTACACCGAAGCGGCCGGCGAATTTGCCGGTGTACACGTATACAAGGCCGACGAGCCGGTTTGTGCCGCCCTGGAGCGTGAAGGCAAACTGGTGCGCTCCGAGAAATTCCGCCACAGCTACCCGCACTGCTGGCGTACCAAGACCCCGCTGATCTACCGGGCCACCCCTCAGTGGTTCATCAGCATGGACAAGCTCAACCTGCGCGCCGACGCCCTGGAAGCCATCAAGGGCATCCGCTGGGTACCGGCCTGGGGCCAGAACCGTATTGAAGCCATGTTCGAGCAGAGCCCGGACTGGTGTATCTCCCGTCAGCGCACCTGGGGTGTGCCGATCACCCTGTTTATCCACAAGGAAACCCAGGAGCTGCACCCGAACACCCAGGCGCTGATCGAGAAAGTGGCCGAGGCGGTGGAAACCGGCGGCATCGACGCCTGGTACGACATCGACCAGAACGACTTGCTGGGCGCAGACGCCGACCAGTACGAAAAAGTCCTGGATACCCTGGACGTATGGTTCGACTCGGGTGTAACCCATGATTCTGTATTGCGGGTACGTGAGGAGCTGGGCCAGTTCCCGGCCGACATGTACCTGGAAGGCTCTGACCAGCACCGTGGCTGGTTCCAGTCGTCCCTGAAAACCTCCATCGCCATGAACGGCGTGGCCCCGTACAAGCAGGTACTGACCCACGGCTTCACCGTGGACGGCAAGGGCCACAAGATGTCCAAGTCCATGGGCAACGTGATCGCCCCCCAGGAAGTGATGAACGAACTGGGTGCCGACATCCTGCGCTTGTGGGTATCCGCCACCGACTACAGCGGCGAGATGACCGTCTCCAAGGACATCCTGCGCCAGACGGCAGACGGCTACCGTCGCATCCGTAACACCGCCCGCTTCCTGCTGAGCAACCTGACCGGGTTTGATCCGGAACAGCACATGGTAGCGCCGGAAGACATGATTGCCCTGGACCGCTGGATGGTCGACCGTGCCCTGCAGCTGCAGAACGAGCTGCACGAAGATTACGGCAATTATGCCTTCCTGCGGATTTACCAGAAGGTGTACAACTTCTGCGAAGCCACCCTGGGTGGCTTCTACCTGGACATCATCAAGGATCGCCAGTACACCACCCAGGCCGACAGCCTGGCGCGGCGTTCCTGCCAGACCGCCCTGTACCATGTTGCCGAAGCCCTGGTGCGCTGGATTGCACCGATCCTGAGCTTCACCGCCGATGAAATCTGGCAACACCTGCCGGGCAAGCGTGGCGACACCGTGTTCTACGAAACCTGGTACGAAGGCCTGACGGCGCTGCCGGAAGACTTCGAGCTGGGCCGCGACTACTGGCGTGAAATCTACGCCGTGAAAGAAGCGGTTAACAAGTGCCTGGAAGAAGCCCGTGCCCGCGGCGAGATCAAAGGCTCTTTGAGTGCGGAAGTGACCCTGTACTGCGAAGGTAGCCTGGCCGAGCGCCTGAACCACCTGGGTGAAGAGCTGCGCTTTGTGCTGATCACCTCCGAAGCCACCGTAAAGCCGGTGAGCGAGGCGGCCGGCGTGGAGCAAACCAACGTGGAAGGCCTGCTGGTGAAAGTAACCCCGGCTTCCCACGCCAAGTGCGAGCGCTGCTGGCATCACCGTGAAGACGTGGGCCAGAACGAGCAGTACAGCGACCTGTGCGGCCGCTGCGTCACCAACGTGGAAGGCCCGGGCGAAACCCGCGCCTACGCCTGATGGACGCGGTAATGACTGAGGGCAGGGCAGGCAGCAAACTGAAGTGGTTGTGGCTGGCAGTACTGGTGGTCGCCATCGATCTGGGTACCAAGGCCATGGCCACCGCCATGCTCACCTACGGTAACCCGGTACCGGTGCTGCCCAGCTTCAACCTGACCCTGCTGCACAACACCGGCGCCGCGTTCAGCTTCCTGGCGGACGCCGCCGGCTGGCAGCGCTGGTTCTTCGTGACCCTGGCTGTTGTGGTCAGCGTGGTGCTGACAGGCTGGCTGAGAAAACTCAAAGCCCATGAAACCTGGACCGCCATCGCCATCGTATTGATCCTCGGTGGCGCCATCGGCAACGTGTACGACCGGGTGGTGCATGGCTACGTGGTGGACTTCCTGCATTTCTACTGGCAGGACTGGCACTTCCCGGCCTTCAACCTGGCCGACACCGCCATCACCATCGGCGCTGCCATGATGATCATCGACGCATTCCGCAAACCCGCTGACGACAGCGGCGATGCCGACAGGAGCAACTGATTGCCATGAAAGAACTGCCCATCGACAAGGGAACCCGCGTAAAACTGCACTTCGCCCTCAAGTTTGAAGACGGCGAAACCGTGGACACCACCTTCGACAAAGAACCGGCCACCCTGGAAATCGGCGACGAAAACCTGCCGGAGAACTTTGAAGCCTACCTGGTGGGCCTGAAAGCCGGTGACCACAAAACCTTTGAAGTACCGCCGGAAAAAGCCTTCGGCCAGCACAACCCCAGTAACGTGCAGACCTTCAAGCGCCACGAATTCAGTGCCGACATGGTGCTGGAGCCCGGCGTAGTGGTCTCCTTCGCCGACGCCCGCCAGCAGGAACTGCCCGGGGTGGTCAAACGGGTGGAAGGTGACCAGGTGGATGTGGACTTTAATCACCCGCTGGCAGGGCATACACTGCAGTTTGAAGTGCAGATTATCGACGTTGAACCAGCAGGGCCGACACACTGACTATGCAAATCCGACTCGCTAACCCCCGTGGCTTCTGTGCCGGCGTAGACCGCGCCATAGAAATCGTAAACCGCGCGCTGGACGTGTTCGGTGCACCCATCTACGTGCGCCACGAAGTGGTCCACAACAAGTTCGTGGTGAGCAACCTGCGGGAGCGCGGCGCCATCTTTGTGGACGAGTTGGACGAAGTGCCGGATGACAAACTGGTGATCTTCAGTGCCCACGGCGTATCCCAGGCGGTACAGAACGAAGCCGCCCGCCGCGGCCTGAAAGTGTTCGACGCCACCTGCCCGCTGGTCACCAAGGTGCATATGGAAGTGATGCGCTACAGCCGCGACGGCCGCGAATGCATTCTCATTGGCCACCATGGCCACCCGGAAGTGGAAGGCACCATGGGTCAGTACGACCACAGCAACGGCGGCGACATCTACCTGGTGGAAGACGAAGCCGACGTACAAAAGCTGGACGTAAAAGACCCCAGCCGGCTGTCCTTCGTTACCCAGACCACGCTGTCTATGGACGACACCGCCCGGGTAATCGACGCCCTGCGCGCCAGGTTCCCGCAAATCGAAGGCCCCCGCAAAGACGACATCTGCTACGCCACCCAGAACCGTCAGGATGCCGTAAAACAACTGGCCGGCGACTGCGACCTGATGCTGGTTGTCGGTTCCCCCAACAGCTCCAACTCCAACCGCCTGCGGGAGCTGGCCGAACGCATGGGCACCCCCGCCTACCTGATCGACGAAGCCGACCAGATAGAGCCTGAATGGCTGGCGGGTAAAAAAGCCGTAGGCGTAACGGCCGGTGCTTCCGCCCCGGAAGTGCTGGTGGCCGAGGTGATCAATCGCCTGAAGGAGCTGGGTGGGGAAGAACCGCAGGAAGTGGCAGGCAGGGAGGAGAGTATTGTGTTTTCCATGCCAAAAGAGCTGCGGATTGATGCGGTGAATGTTTCCTGATCCGGTTATCAGACCGCCTCTCTAGAAGTCGTTTCAAAAAGGGTGCGCCTGTTTTGTGATCCAGGTCTTGTTTCGGGCGCCTCGCTACCGTTTATCCCTTCCGAATGTCCGTTTGTCCTTCTGCAATGAAATGATTGTGGCAGGCTGGCTATCCTCTGAATAAATGAACAGGATGATGATTCTATGTCTGGCAAGTTCAGAAACGGTTTCACGCTGGTAGAGCTTCTCGTGCTTATAGCTGTGCTCGGAGTTGTAGCAGTTATTGCAGTACCCAGTTTTTCCGGACTGATACAGCGCAACCAGCTAACGACAACCAATAATGATCTGGTGGGTGCGTTGAATATGGCACGGGCCGAAGCCGTGCGGATTAGTGCGCCGGTATCCGTGGTGCCAAACGCCACATTTACGGATGGCTACCAGATTACTGCCGGGGGCGGGGCTGTCATTAGTGAGTTTGGTGGGGCTTCCGGGCCCTATACGATTGCTCTGACCGGCAATAATCCCAGATTCAGTGCGACGGGCCTGTTATTGAGTGGTGGCTCCAGCTTCGACGTCTGCAGGGCGTCCGGTGAGGACGGAACCCGGATTACACTGACAGCGGGCGGCCAGATCAGGTCTATCGGGATCACTTGCCCATAAATGAGGTCGTATCGATGATCAAACCCTTTTTGTCCGGAAAACCTCAACGTGGTTTCACCATGATAGAGGTTCTTGTGGCCGTTCTCATTCTCGCCATTGGCCTTCTGGGAGTTGCCGGTGTTCAGTTGGTTTCCATGCAGCAAACAGCTAATTCAACGCTTCGTTCCGAGGCAAGCATGTATGCCCAGACAGTTGCTGAAAGGTTGCGCGCAAACGGTAATACCGCGTTGACAACCGCCGAGCTGACGGTGCTGAAAAAGCAGATGCTGGCAAACCTGGGAGCAGGCGCTGATCTCAAGGTGACCATGAATGGCTCAACTGCTGAAGTTGAAGTGACATGGACAGAGCGGGATCCGTTTGCTGGAGTATCCACCCAAACACTAACCATGGATGCGAGACTGTAAATGAAGCGCATAGACCCTACTCCAGTCAGCTCCGGTTCACAGGCAGGATTATCGCTCGTTGAGCTGATGATCGCATTACTACTCGGTGCTTTGTTGACTGTCGGGCTGATTCAAGTCTTTACATCGAACAGCCAGTCATTTCGCCATAATGAAGCTTCGGCCCGCGCGCTTGAGTCCGGGCGGATTGCCGTGGACATCCTGTCGCGTGCTATACGCAATGCCGGTTTTTTTGGTTGTTACCCTATAAATGGTATCACCAACAACCTTGACAGCTCAGATCAGGAATATTTAGCCACACGGCACGGTTTTGCCAATCTGGGCGTGTCTGCAGCCGCAGCTGAAAGGCCCGGCTCGGCTCTTGCCAACACGGACTTTTTCAACGTTACTGGCGTGAGTCGCCCCGGGGCGATCGTCAAGCTGGATGCCGATATCACAGCGACCAGCAGTATCTTGCTGACCGATGCGGGGAATCTGTCAGCACGGGACCTGGTTTATATATCGAATTGCGAGTTTGGTGATGTTTTTCAGATTACAGCCCCAACCAACGCGGGTGGCAACATACAGGTAACCGCAAATAATGATGCCGGGGTCTCCAAGTCCGGCGCTCCGGGCAACGATCTGACTGCTAACGCACCGCCGGGATGCACCACAGCGAACCTTTGCCTGAGTGCGGACTACAAGAGCGGCACGGAGATATTCCGGCCCTATAGTGAGGCCTATTTCATTGGCAATGCTGCTGGTGGCGGCCGTTCACTGTTTATGAGGCGCGCCGATGGAGTAAATGTTGAGCTGGTCGCGGGTGTTGAAGATATGCGGCTGCGATTTGGAGAAGGTACCGCAGCAACAGGCGTGCAGAACTGGCGCTCTGCTGCCGCGGTCACCAACTGGAATAACGTGATTGCGGTGGAGGTGAGCCTGCTCGTTGCGGCACCGAGCAACAACATTATGGAAAGTGCGCAAACCTATTGTTTCCCGGGCTGGCAAGACTGTGTTGCTAATGCTGGCCTACTGACAACAGCAGCGGACCGGCGGATGTACAGGGTATATACGTTTACCAACGCGCTGAGAAATCCGTTCTAGTGAGGTGGCATTGATATGCAAGCGATGATTAAACAGAAGGGTGCAGCATTGTTGCTGTCCCTGGTTATTTTGCTGGTACTGACGCTTCTCGCTGTTTCGGGGATGCAGGGCAGTACCATGCAGGAGCGAATGTCGACAGCCCAGAGAGATGGCATGCTTGCACTGGAGATTGCAGAAACCGCCATGCGCGAAGCGGAGTCGACTCTGGATAACCTGAGCGACTTGTCAGATTTTGGCTCAACTACCGGCTTTTATGATGGCACGCTTTCCAGCACTACAGTTCCATCGCCCTTCACCAAGGCGACCTGGTCCCCGGACCCTGCCGACCCCAACAACGCGATTGACGGTACGGCTGTAAATGGCGTCACCCCGCAGTTTTTATTCGAGTATAAAGGCAAGGTTGTTGTGGACTCCCAGGGTCAGTTGCCCCGTGATTTCAGCCAATATGGCAGCGCCGGCCCAGCGGAATTCGATTATGCACGCATTCTTGTAAGGGCAGAGGGGCCATCTGGCTCCAGCAGGCGCTTACTTGAGGGTTTTTATGTATTTCAGCCCGGTGGGCTGGCAGGAGGCAATCCATGAACACGCTTAACCTGAAAGCTATGCTAGCTGCTATTTTGCTGGTTCTGCCCACGGCGGGTTACTCCGCCAGGCCGGATTTTGCACAAGAGCCCTTGTTTATCGGGAGTGCGGTGGCACCGAACCTTATGTTTATTCTTGATGATTCCGGTTCTATGGAGTACGCCTTCATGCCGGATGAGTTATCCGATGAATTTGCGGACTCCAATGGTTACATCGGTGAATGCAAGGGGGGCACCTTCGTTTGGGAAAACCGGCGTTTCTGCGCCACAAATATTGGCAGCCGGGCCTATCTTGCATCGAGTGATGTAAACAAAGTGTATTTCAACCCGAACATAACCTATGCGGCACCAGCCGGGACTGCAGGGGATGTGCCGTTCAAGAAAGCGCCTTATGATGGATATGACACTTCGTCGGAGAAGATCGATCTGTCAAGTGAGTATCGTGCGATTATAGACCAGTACAGTTGGTACTACGGGTATTATGATGGTAGATACTATGACGACTTCACAATAAGCCCGTACGGCAAGGCTGGTGCAGCATTTTATTATCAGCAATCAAGCAACTGCACAAGCCAATTTTCGAGCAGTTGTTATTCCCTGGTGCAGCCGATCCCGGATGCTCAGAAACAGAATTTTGCCAACTGGTTTTCTTATTATCGCACCCGAATGATGGCGGCCAAGGCCGGCATTGGTGAGGCATTCAAGAATTTGCCTGATAATTTCAGGCTTGGCTGGGGCCGGATAAACAAGGGATCATCCACCGTTGATGGTGCCAGTGTGAGAGCCATTGTAGAAGGTGTCAGGCCTTATGATTTCGTTCATTCGGATAACGCGAGTACGGTTCATAAAGCCAAGTTTTATAACTGGCTTTACAATCGCTCCGGAAGCGGGGGGACACCACTGAGGCAAGCCCTTGAGGGCGCGGGTGACTATTACGAAGGTAGCAGGCGTGCATGGGCAGACAACCCTGATGCTAGTGTAAGCAACACTAACCCTGTCAGAGAATGTCGGCAAGCCTATACAATTCTTATGTCAGACGGGTATTACAACGGTAGCGATCCAGCAGATGCGGTTAAAAAAGCAGACGATAAAGACGGGGCCACAATTACCAATAACAGGGGAGATTCATACAAGTATGTCGCAAGCAATCCGTTCAAGGACGGAGTAAACGACAAAACCCTTGCTGATGTTGCCATGCATTACTGGAAGCGTGACTTGCGGACAGATTCTGACATGCCTAATTATGTTCCCAATTCTCAGAAGAATCCCGCATTTTGGCAGCATATGGTGACTTATACTGTGGGCCTTGGTGTGGAAGGCTCGGTTGGTCCTGTTGCAGCCTTTAAAGCCCTTGAGGACGGCACCTATATAAATTGGTGGGGCGGGACTTCCAAACAAAACAAAGTAAATGACATGCTCCATGCTGCTGTCAACGGCAGAGGCGGGTTCTTTAGTGCGTCAGATCCGAAAACATTTGCTGACGATCTCACTGGAACCGTGAATGACATTATTGCTGAAGCAGGCTCATCAACAGCGGTTGAGTTCGACGTTTCCTCTTTCCAGCAAGGTGCGCTGATCTTCGCATCCCAGTTCGACCCTAATGGCTGGACGGGTGATCTGAAAGCCGCAAAGCTGGGTGGAACCAACAGCCCTATTGTTCCAGACATAAATGAAGCTGTTAAAAAAGGTGATGGCTGGTCAGCACGCTCCATTCTGGACAAACGTGATCTGTCTGCGGATGACCGAGTAATTATTACCTACGGCAATGGAGCCGAAGGCTTCCGCTGGGGGAACCTGTCAAATGCCCAGAAGAATGACCTCCGGTACGGTAGTGTAGGCGATACGGTTGCAGAACAGCGGCTCGATTATATCCGGGGGGACACATCCCTTGACGGAACAGCCGGCTGGCGCAAGCGCGGTAGTCGCCTTGGTTCAATCGTTAACTCCTCACCGGAATTTGTCGGCGAGCCACGGGCAATATGGCCAGACGAGGCACCCTTTGGCACTAATGCCAAGCGCTTCTCCGATTTTGCGACAAACAAAAAATCCCGCGCGCCTGTTGTATACACAGGGTCAAACGATGGCATGCTCCACGGCTTCAACGGAGCTGTGAATGGCGGTGATGAAGTGCTCGCCTATATTCCCGGATTTGTTTACAACTCGACAGCGAGTAATGCCGGGCTGCACTTCCTCACGGACCCGGCGTATCAGCACCGGTACTATGTGGATCTTGAAATTCGCCAGCAGGATATCTTCACCAAAGGCAAGAAAACGGATGGGTCTTTGACCTCAGACGAGGCCTGGAGAAGCATCATTGTTGGAGGCGGACGCGCAGGCGCGAAGGGAATTTTTGCACTGGATGTAACAGACCCATCAGCGTTCACTGAAGCAAATGCAGAGAAAATTATACTCTGGGAGTTTGCGGGCACCGACGATGCTAAGATGGGTTATGTAACCCAGGCACCAATAATCGGCATGACCAAATGGGGCGCTGATGAACGGTGGACTGCTTTTGTGTCGAATGGATATAACTCGGCAACCAAGAGCACAGGCTTTTTCATGCTTGATATCGAAGGCGGAATGGACGGAACCTGGGATTCTGGCGATGTTCGTTATGTTGAGTTCGAGTCTGCAACCGGAACTGGTCCTCAACCCGGCGGGCTATCGCCACTGACGGCTCTGGATACGACCGGTGATTATCTGGTGGATCGGATATATGCGGGCGATCTGGATGGTAATGTCTGGGTAGCCAGCCTGGATAAAACCAAAGGTACCTGGGCACCGACCTATAAGACAGGTACAACGCCGTCTTCGCCGAAACCTCTGTTCACCACGCAGTCCAACCAGGCGATTACAGCAGCGCCGGTTGTTGCTGCAAACAAAACCATGACACGGGTAGGGAATATGCCCAACCTGATGGTTTATTTTGGAACTGGTCAGTATCTGGAGTCCAATGACGTTACTACCAATGACAAACAGTCCGTCTATGGTATTTGGGATCATGGGAATTCAGGCCTGACAACGAGTAATCTGGAGTCCCGCAGTATCAGTGAAGGAAATATATCCGGTACAAACTCCGCGAAGGTGCGCTATTCCACTGGTAAGGTGATGGATTTTGCAGCGGCACAAGGCTGGTATGTTGACCTGCCTACGAGTGGCGAGAGAGCGGTTGTCAGCCCCCAGATCCGAGGCGAGTTTCTGTATCTTAATACCATGATCCCGGATCAGAACCCTTGTCTGGGTGGTGGTAATGGATGGCTGATGGCATTTGGTCTCGATGGCCTGACGCCCACTAAAAAGGCTTTCCTGAAGTTTGGAGCCAAAGTTGCGGGTTACAAGAGTGTCGGTCTGCCAAACCAGTCCACCATTCTGGGTAATTACCGGTTTACTCCGGGCAGCAACAACAAAGACCCGGTAGACGTTATGGAGATTCCACCTCTTAGCGGGTCCACAGCGAATGCCGGACGTCGTGGCTGGAACGAACTGGTCAACGAGTAGTGGTGGAGGCCTGGCACTGCCTGCAAACAGACAACAGAGGGTAACAGCATGAAAACATTGCTTTCGATTATACTGGGCGTGTCACTGGGTGCCTGGAGCTTGAGCTCCACGGCACAGGAAGGTGCGGGCAGTGAGGTTCAACGCTTTAGCGATTCCGGCCTGGAAGCGGAGCGCCCAAGCTCAATGCTTGATGGAGTTTACCCTGAAGATATGAGGGTGGTTATCGGTGACAGGGAGTACTTTCTGGAGGGCCCGGTAGCCATTAACGGGCAGGAGGTTTCTGCAAGAGGCGCGATAGCGGTTTTAAGAGAAGGGCAGCATCTGTCGAATATTGTTGCTGACAGGGAAGGTGGAACCGGGCGCCTGATTCTGAAGGGAGTGGATACGTTTTGAGCTTGAGTACAGGTATCAGTCGCCCTGGTCGCGATGCGGGATTTACGTTGATCGAGCTGATGATTGTCGTCGCAATTATCGGCATCATTGCAGCCATCGCTTATCCATCCTATCAGGATAGCGTCCGTAAAACCCGCAGAGCGACAGCTCAGGCGGAGCTAATGGAACTGGCGCAATGGATGGAAAGGCAGTATTCGGCAGACTTCTCGTATCTTGAAGGTGGAAATCAGCCGGTATTGCCATTTACCCAGTCCCCGAGAACCGGAACAGCGTTCTACAACTTCGGTTTCAACGGTGCTGTGTCGGCAAATGCGTATACAGTGCAAGCCGTTCCGGCCGGGGACCAGGCAAAAGATGCGTGTGGGACGTTACGTTTGACTCAAACCGGGGCCAAATCATCAACATCGGGAACCGGCTGTTGGTAGTGCTGTCAGCAGCGGAGTGGGCGACCCTTTGAATCCTCGGGGATACCGTCGTTATCCGTGTCCCTGGCGATTCTTACCCGGCCGCCTCTGCTGATGATAATCTGGCCTGCTTTTTTGGTATCACCTGATTCCGGGCACCAGGTAATGTTGCCAAGGTCACTGTGGATGAATCCGTTGGGTTTGAACTGAAAGTAGCTTCGATTCAGTGAGCGGGTAACGATATGCCCGTTCCCGCCTGGTGAAATTGTTCTGAGAAGGTTCCCGCTGGTGCGCAGTTGTCTCGTATTGTCAGGATCCAGAAACGCGTGGATATCGCCGTTCCAGTTCCTGCCACAAGTCAAAGCTGCGTCAAGTGGGCAGACGGTGACAATTGCTCCGCTCATTACGGAATGTTGCCGCGCAAATGCAAAGACGCCTATGAGGTCATGCAATGCGCCTTTTCGCCCCTGATTGTCTATGAACGATGCAAATGAAGGGAGAGCGATATTTGCCAGTATTGCGGCAATAACCACTACAATCATTAATTCCAGAAGCGAAAAACCACGGTTTTTGTGTAAAAGCATTTTTTAAACTTCCATGTCTCAGTACTTGTAAAGCGATCGCATCCTGCATATCGCCGCTGTTCTGTAAAAATATACCTAAAAACTACTCCATTCCCAACTTCTTCAACCTGTACCGCAATGCCCGAAAACTGATCCCCAGCTTCTTCGCTGCCGCCGTCTTGTTCCAGCGAGTGGCCTCCAGTGCTTTTTCAATTGCCTGACGCTCGATAGACTCCAGATAACCTTCCAGATCGATATCTCCTTCCGGCACCAAGGTCGGGCCCGCCTCTGAGATGGCGTTGCCGCTGGCATTTGTTTGCCCTTCCGTTGCCAGGGTGCCGCCCAGGTGCAGGTCAGAAGCGCTGATCCGATCTGCGTCGCACAGCGTAAAAGCGCGCTCAAGAATGTTCTCCAGTTCCCGCACGTTGCCGGGGAAGTCGTGTTCTTTCAGCCGATCCACGGCATCTTGCGTCAGGCTTGCCGCATCGCACTCATACTCCCGGGCAATACGCTCAAGAATGTGATTGGCCAGCAGTTCGATATCATCCGTACGATCCCGCAGTGGCGGTACGGCCAGCTCAATCACGTTAATCCGGTAAAACAGATCCTGCCGGAAGCTCCCGTCCTGAACCAGTTCCGCCAGGTTCTTATGGGTGGCGCTCAACAGGCGTATGTCCACGGGCAGTTCCTTGGTATCACCTACTGGTCGCACGGCTTTTTCCTGAATGGCGCGCAGCAGCTTTACCTGCATCGCCAAGGGCAAGTCGGCCACTTCGTCCAGAAACAAAGTGCCGCCGTCGGCGCTGCGGAACAGGCCGGGTTTGTTGTCGATGGCGCCGGTGAAGCTGCCTTTCTTATGGCCGAAGAATTCGCTTTCCATCAGTTCAGACGGTATGGCTCCGCAGTTGACGGCGATGAACGGGCCGTCGGCGCGCGGGCCCTGCAGGTGGATCATCCGTGCCACCAGTTCTTTACCACTGCCGGATTCGCCGCTGATAAACACCGGTGCCTGGCTGCGGGCCAGTTTGCGGGTCTGGTTGCGTAGTTTGCGGATTTGCGGGGACTCGCCCAGCAGCAGGCCGGGTTCGTCGTTCTCTTCGGCCGGTTGCAGTTTGGGTTCGGACAGTTTCAGGGCGCTGTTTACCAGTTCCCGCAGGCGGGGCAGCTCCACCGGTTTGGAGACAAAATCAAAGGCACCGGCTTTTAGCGATTCAATGGCAGTGTCCATGCTGCCGTAAGCGGTAATCACCGCTACCGGGGTGCAGGGGCTGTGTTCCTGAATCCACTGCACCAGCTCTATGCCGTTGCCGTCGGGCAGGTTCATGTCGGTCAGGCACAGGTTGGGCTGGTGCCGGGCCAGTAAACTCCGGGCGCTGGCCAGGTCGGGCGCGGTGTAGGCCTCTATGCCCATGCGGGTGAGGGTGATTTCCAGCAGGTCCCGGATATCCGGTTCGTCGTCTACAATCAGCGCGGTCTGTTTTGTCATTATCTGTGTTCAGTTCTTTGATGAATGGCAGTGCGTTGGCAGCCCGGCGGTCAGATCATCCGGCCCGGATGGGCGAAGGTGATCCGGAAGCGGCACCCGGGTTCGCCATCCTCCACCAGCGACAGGTGCGCCTGGTTGGCTTCGCACAATTCCCGGGCCAGGTACAGGCCAAGGCCGGTGCCGCTTTTGTCGGTGGTGAAAAACGGCTCGAACACGGAGTTACGGTGTTCCGGCGCTATACCGGGGCCGAAATCCTTAACATCCACAAAGGCCCGCTCGCCATCGGCACTGGTGCCTGCGGCTAATTGTATCCTGTTTTGGCCGCTGTGCTGTTTGCTGTATCGCAAACCGTTGTCACACAGGTTTACCAGCACTTGTTCAACCTGGCTTTTATCGAACCGGGCGGCGGGTATGGCTGCGTCGCAGAAGAGTTCAATCTTTACGGGGGTGTCGTCGTCCAGGGTTTGCAGGAAGTCCTGGCGGAACTCTTCAAGCCAGCTGGCTACATCCACCAGTTCGGTATCTGCTGCCCGGCGGCGGGACAAGTCCAGTACGTTCTCGATAATGCCGTTCACCCGCCGGGAATGGCGCCGGATGATGTCCAGCATCTGCAGGTCGCCCTTGTCCAGGTTGGGGGATTCTTCCATCAACTGGGCGGCGTGGCTGATGGCGCCCAGCGGGTTGCGGATTTCATGGGCGATGCCGGCGGTCAGGCGGCCCAGTGAGGCCAGCTTCATTTGCTGGGCCTGCTGGGTAACCTTACTCATGTCTTCGATGAACACCAGTATCAGGTCGCCTTGCTCCTGGTCCAGCTGGGTCAGGCTGGCCTGTAATAACGGAGAGGTGGTTGACGGCTGGAAGGGCTCGATGCTTCGGCCGGGGTTACTCAACCAGAGTTCCAGGCCCTTTTTCAGGGGTGGGGGCAGTTCCCGGTGGTGGCCGGATTCGCCCGCCTGGTGGCTGGCAGCGCCGAACAGCAGTTCCTCGGCCGCCGCGTTGGCCAGGCGAATGTACCCGTGCCGGTCCAGTACCAGGATGCCGGTGCGCATGCGCTGGATAATTTGCTGGTTGATCTGCTCCAGCTCGGCAATGCTCCTGGCCCGGCTGCTGGCCAGTGCTTCGCTGCGGATCATTCGCTTGGAGATACCCTGCAGAATCACCGCCGTGGCAAAATACAGGATGCCCAAAGAACCGGCCCGAACAATGTCGTCGGCACTTTCGTTGATGGTGATCACCGCCCAGCCGGAGATGCCCAGCGAGCAGATGGCCGCCAGTGCGGCGTAGAAGGTGCCCATGCGGGTGGGGGTCAGGATGTTGCCGGCGGCAACCGCGACAATCACCAGGTTGGCCAGCCCGTTGGTAATGCCGGAACTGGCCAGCAGCAAGCCGTGCATCACCAGGATGTCTGCCAGTATGGACAGGGTGATATGCCGCTGCCGAGGCTGGAAGCCGGCCAGCAGGAGCAGGGCGATAAAGCCATTCAGGGCCAGGTACGAAACCACCCCGGCCTGGTAGTAGTCCAGCCAGCGGAAACGGGTGTCTGCGGTGAACGGGTCTACAAACAGCAGGGCAACCAGCAGCAGGCTGATGACTACCCGGTAGTGGTTGTAGATCCGGAACAGGCGCGCCTGCTGGTATTTTGCCGGTGGCCCGAACGGGGAGCGGGCATGGGTTGTGTTGGTAAGCTCGGTTGCCATGAAGGGGTTATTGCCTCTGCCCGGAAGAAATCCTTGCCTTTGCGGGGTTATAATAGCCTTTTCATGGCAACAAGTTACAGGAGCCTTTGCATGGCCACACCCGGAACCGCATCCGCCGATTCAGACTCCCCCCGCAAGCTGCGGGTGGTTATGGCCCAGCTGGACTTTCTGGTTGGTGACATTCCGGGTAATACCGAGCTGGTACTGAAGGCCACCCGGCAGGCGCACGAGCAGCACAAGGCAGACATCGTGCTGTTCCCGGAGCTGTGCCTGACCGGCTATCCGCCGGAAGACCTGCTACTGAGGCCGAGCCTGGACCTGCGCATTGCCGAGGCCCTGGAGCGTTTGCAGCAGGCCAACCTGGAGCCGGCCATGGTGATCGGCGCGCCGGTGCGTTCCGGCGGTTTGTTGTATAACGCCGCGGTGGTTGTCGAGAAAGGCGAAATCCGCGGCCGGTATTTCAAGCGTTGCCCGCCCAATTACCAGGTGTTCGATGAAAGACGCTACTTCGCTGAAGGCCGCGATACTCTGGTTATGGATATAAAGGGTGTGTCGGTTGGCATCACCGTGTGTGAAGACATCTGGAAAGACGGCCCGCTGGAAGATGCCGCAGCCGCCGGTGCGCAACTGATCCTGAACCTGAATGCCTCGCCCTACGATATCGACAAACAGGCCCGGCGCAAGGCGCTGCTGGAACGCAAGGCGGCGGATAACCGGGTGAGCATTGTGTACACAAACCTGGTGGGCGGGCAGGACGAGCTGGTGTTTGATGGTGGCTCCATGGTGGTCGACCACGCCGGTGCGCTGGCGGTGGAGGCACCCCAGTTTGCCGATGGCCTGTTCCCGGTGGAATTCCTGTGTGAGCACCACTGCCAGCCAATCTCTCAGCCCTTGCCGGAGGAGCCTTCCCTGGAAGCCAATGTGTACAGCGCACTGGTGACGGGTGTTCGGGATTACGTGAACAAGAATGGCTTCAAATCTGTGGTGCTGGGTTTATCTGGCGGTATCGATTCTGCTGTGACCCTGGCGGTGGCTGCCGATGCCTTGGGCAAGGACCGGGTAAGGGCGGTGATGATGCCGTTTCGTTATACCTCCAGCGCCAGCCTTGAGGATGCCGAGGCCCAGGCCAGTGCCATGGGCGTTCAGTACGATGTGTTCTCCATCGAGCCCATGTACGACGTGTTCATGCAAACCCTGGCCAAGCCCTTTGAAGGCACGAGGCCGGATACCACGGAAGAAAACCTGCAGGCCCGCCTGCGGGGCGTGTTGCTGATGTCACTGTCCAACAAGTTCGGTTCTCTGGTGCTGACCACCGGTAACAAGAGCGAGATGGCAGTGGGTTATTCCACCCTGTACGGCGACATGGCCGGCGGTTTCGATGTGCTGAAAGATGTGCCGAAAACCCTGGTGTTCCGCCTGGCCTGGTACCGCAACAGCCTGTCGCAGGTCATTCCGGAGCGGGTGATTACCCGGCCGCCGTCCGCAGAGCTGGCGCCGGATCAGAAAGACGAGGACAGCCTGCCGGGATACGACATTCTGGACCAGATCCTGAACCTGTACGTAGAGCGTGATTACAGTGCCGAGGCCATTGTCGCGGAAGGTTTTGAGCGGGCGGATGTCGAACGGGTGGTAAGGCTGGTGGACATCAACGAATACAAGCGCCGGCAGGCACCCATCGGGGTGCGCATTACCGAGCGCGGGTTTGGTAAAGACCGCCGGTATCCGATTACCAACGGCTGGAAAATTGGCAAGTAAGGCTGCGGGCCTTACTCGTCGCCCATCAGGCCGAAGGTGACCACGTTGGTGAGGGATCGGTTCTGGCGGCGCAGGCGGTCAGACTGGAACTCACCGTTCTCATCAAAGGCTTCGCTGTTGGGGAAGTTCTGCCGCAGGGTAGCGATGGCATCGCTGGCGCCTTTCTTCAGGTCCATAAAGCGGAAAGTGTCGGCCAGCAGAATCAGGGCTTCTTCAACCGCCGGGGAAGACGGGAAGTTCTCCACCACGTACCGTGCCCGGTTGTTGGCCGCCACAAAGGCCTCACGCTTGATGTAGTAGCGGGCTGCGTGCAGTTCCAGTTCGGCCATGCGGTTGCGGATGGCGATCATGCGCTGGCGGGCATCCGGGGCGTATTCGCTGTCCGGGAAGCGGTTCAGCAGCTGGGAGAAATCCCGGAACGCCTGCAACTGTTCGCCGGGGCTGCGGGCGGCCACATCAATCGGGAAGTAGCGGGCAGCCAGGCCCATGTCCAGGTTGTAAGACGCCAGGCCGCGCATGTACATGGCGTAGTCCAGGTGGTCGCTCTGGGGGTTCAGGCGCATAAAGCGGTCAGCCGCCGCCCGGGAGCCTTCCAGGTCCAGGTTCTGGTAGCGGGCGAAGATCAGGTCCAGCTGGGCCTGTTCGGCGTAGCGGCCGAACGGATAATAGGTTTCCAGGGCGTCCAGGTTTTCTTCGGCTTCGTTGAAGTTGCCGGAGTTCATGGCCTGGCGGGCGTTGTCGTAGTATGTCTCTTCCGGCAGTACTTCCACTTCGCGATTAGAGGCGCAGCCGCTGGCCAGCGCAATGATAGTGGAAATTAGCAGTAATCGGACAACTGATCTCATGCCGGAATCCCGTATAATGGTCGCAACTTGAATGAACCCCGCATTGTAGCAAAAAGAGGCCGAATGTCTTCCGATAACCGTATTACCGGACATTACACCATCCCCCCGGAACTGAGCGACCGGCGGCTGGATCAGGCTGCGGCCGAACTCATGCCCGAGCATTCCCGCTCGCGCCTGCAGTCCTGGATCAAAAGCGGGGCGCTCACGGTGAACGGCGAAGCCCGTAAGCCCAGGGACAAAGTCATGATGGACGACGTTCTGGACCTGGACGCCGAGCCGGAAGTGCAGGTTACCTGGGAAGCCGAGCCGATCACCCTGGATATCGTGTACGAAGACGAGCACCTGCTGGTGATCAACAAGCCTGCCGGGCTGGTAGTGCACCCGGCGGCGGGCCATGCCGACGGCACCCTGGTGAATGCGCTGCTGAACTATGCGCCGGAAGTGGAAAACCTGCCCCGGGCCGGCATTGTGCACCGGCTGGATAAAGACACCTCCGGCATTATGGTGGTGGCCCGCAGCCTGATTGCCCACACCTCGCTGGTTAACCAGCTGCAGGAACGTACCATGGGCCGGGAATACGAGGCCGTGGTAGTGGGTTCTCTTACCGGTGGCGCTACGGTGGATGCGCCCATTGGCCGGCACCCGCAGGATCGCAAGCGCATGGCTGTGGTGTCGTCCGGTAAGCCGGCAGTGACTCATTACCGGCTGATTGAGCGCTTTGCCGCCCATACCCATGTTCGTTGCAAGCTGGAAAGCGGCCGCACGCACCAGATTCGGGTACACATGACCCACGTGCGCCATCCGCTGGTAGGTGATCCTGTTTATGGCGGTCGTCTGCGTTTGCCCAAAGGCACCACCGAAGAGTTGCGGGATGTGCTGGCGGCATTCCATCGCCAGGCCCTGCACGCCCGGCAGCTGACCCTGGAGCATCCGGAAACCGGTGAGATTCTGAGCTGGGAAGTGCCCCTGCCAGAAGACATGGTTCACCTGATCGAAACCCTGCGCAAGCATGCCCGGGAACTGGACGAGAATGATTACTGAGCACGACGTACTGCGCCCGGACTGGCCTGCGCCACGCCGGGTGCGGGCCTTGTGTACTACCCGTAAAGGTGGCGTCAGCCGGCCGCCCTGGCGCAGCCTGAATCTGGGCGACCACGTGGGTGATAATCCTGGCCATGTGCAGGAAAACCGCCAAACCCTGGCCCGCTTCGCCGGGCTGGACAGCAACCGCATTGGTTGGCTGAACCAGGTGCATGGCACCGAAGTGGTTGAATTAACGCCTGCCACCGTGGGTTCCCGCCCGGATGCAGACGCCAGCTTTACCCGTATTCCCGGAATGGCCTGTGCCATCCTGACGGCCGACTGCCTGCCGGTGCTGCTGGCGGACCGCAAGGGCACGGTGGTGGGCGCGGCCCACGCCGGCTGGCGCAGCCTGTGTGGCGGTGTACTGGAAAACCTGGTGGCCGCCATGGCGGTGGAGCCTTCGGAGCTGGTGGCCTGGATGGGCCCCGCCATAGGCCCGAAGCAGTTCGAAGTGGGCCCGGAAGTGCGCGAAGCCTTTATCGAGCAGTCCCCGGAAGCCGCTAATGCCTTCAAATCAGCCGGTGCCCGCCCCGGCCATTTCATGGCCGATATCTACCACCTTGCCCGCCAACGCCTGCAGCGCACCGGGGTTAGCTCGGTATCCGGTGGTAGCCTGTGTACCGTGCGCGACCAGGACTGGTTTTTCTCCTACCGCCGAGATGGCCAGACTGGCCGTATGGCGTCGATTATCTGGCTGGGCTGACCGGCCGAAGCTGACGGCCGTCAAGTTTTCGTCGAAATAGTCAGCCCCCAGCTTGAAGTCCCCCTACCTGCCCCTACATTAAATGTCAAAGCAATCGGAATACGCCGAAGGCAGCGTGCCGTGTTGCGTATTCGCAAAAAATTCGGGGAACTGAACTCATGAGAATCGACAAGCTGACCAGCAAACTGCAGTCCGCTTTGGCGGATGCGCAGTCGATCGCGGTAGGCAAAGACCATAATTTTATCGAGCCGGTGCATCTTATGCAGGCACTGCTCGATCAGCAGGGCGGATCGGTAAAGCCGCTGCTGCAACAGGTGGGTGCAGAGGCTGGCCGGGTGCGCCAGGCCGTCGCCCAGGAAATTGAAAATCTGCCGGAAGTGCAGGGCAACGCCGGCGATGTGTCGGTGTCGAACGATCTGGGCCGGCTGCTGAATATGGCAGACAAGCAGGCCCAGAAGCGGGGCGACCAGTTTGTTTCCAGCGAGTTGATCTTGCTGGCGGCGCTGGAAGACCGGGGTTCTCTGGGCCGCATTCTGCGGGAGCAGGGCGTAGACAAAGCCGCCCTGGAAAAAGCTATTGATCAGGTGCGTGGTGGTGAAACCGTGAATGATGCAGGTGCAGAAGAAAATCGTCAGGCGTTGTCCAAGTACACCATCGACCTGACCGAACGGGCCGAACAAGGCAAGCTGGACCCGGTGATCGGTCGGGACGATGAAATCCGCCGTACCATCCAGGTGCTGCAGCGCCGGCGCAAGAATAACCCGGTGCTGATCGGTGAACCGGGCGTGGGTAAGACTGCCATTGTGGAAGGCCTGGCCCAGCGCATTGTGAACGGCGAAGTGCCCGATGGCCTGAAAGACAAGAAGGTGCTGTCCCTGGATATGGGCTCGCTGATTGCCGGCGCCAAGTTCCGGGGCGAGTTCGAGGAGCGCCTGAAGGCGGTGCTGAACGAGCTGTCGAAGCAGGAAGGGCAGATCATCCTGTTCATCGACGAGATTCACACTATGGTGGGCGCCGGTAAGGCGGAAGGCTCCATGGACGCCGGCAACATGCTCAAGCCGGCTCTGGCCCGGGGTGAGCTGCACTGCGTGGGTGCCACTACCCTGAATGAATACCGGGAAAACATCGAGAAAGACGCCGCCCTTGAGCGCCGGTTCCAGAAGGTGCTGGTCTCCGAGCCCAGCGAGGAAGACACCATTGCCATCCTGCGGGGCCTGAAAGAGCGTTACGAAGTGCACCACGGGGTTGAGGTAACTGACGGCGCCATTATTGCTGCCGCCAAGTTGTCGCATCGCTACATCACCGACCGCCAGTTGCCGGACAAGGCTATCGACCTGGTGGATGAAGCCGCCAGTCAGATCCGCATGGAGATGGATTCCAAGCCGGAAGCGCTGGACCGCCTTGAGCGCCGCCTGATTCAGCTGAAGATCGAGCGCGAGGCCTTGAAGAAAGAGAAAGACGACGCCTCCAAGAAGCGACTGGCGGAGTTGTCGGATGTGATTGCCGGCGTGGAACGGGAATACTCGGACCTCGAAGAAGTGTGGAATGCCGAGAAAGCTGCCCTGCACGGCTCCCAGAAGATCAAGAGCGACCTGGAGCAGGCGCGCATTGACCTGGAAACCGCCCGCCGTTCCGGTGACCTGGGGCGGATGTCGGAACTTCAGTACGGCAAGATTCCGGAACTGGAGCGCCAGCTGGAAATGGCTGGCCAGGCCGAGATGCAGAAGATGGAACTGCTGCGTAACCGGGTAACCGATGAGGAAATCGCCGAAATCGTTTCCAAGTGGACCGGTATTCCGGTGTCCAAGATGCTGGAAGGCGAGCGCGACAAGCTGATGCGCATGGAAGAGGCGCTGCACGGCCGGGTGATTGGCCAGGAAGAAGCGGTAGAAGCGGTATCTAACGCCGTGCGCCGGTCCCGGGCCGGGTTGTCGGACCCGAACCGCCCCAACGGTTCCTTCCTGTTCCTCGGCCCCACCGGCGTGGGTAAAACCGAGCTGTGCAAGGCGCTGGCATCGTTCCTGTTTGATACCGAAGAGGCGATGGTGCGCATTGATATGTCCGAGTTCATGGAGAAGCACTCCGTGGCGCGGCTGATTGGTGCGCCTCCCGGATACGTGGGTTACGAAGAGGGTGGTTACCTGACCGAAGCGGTGCGCCGCCGGCCCTATTCCGTGCTGTTGCTGGATGAGGTGGAGAAAGCCCACCCGGATGTCTTCAATATCCTGCTGCAGGTGCTGGACGACGGCCGCCTGACCGATGGCCAGGGCCGCACCGTGGACTTCCGCAACACCGTGATTGTGATGACCTCCAACCTGGGCTCTCACATCATCCAGGAGAAGGCGGGCGAGGAGAACTACGAAGATATGAAGTCTGCGGTGATGGAAGTGGTGGGTACTCACTTCCGCCCTGAGTTCATCAACCGAGTGGACGAAGTGGTGGTGTTCCATCCGCTGGCGGAAAACCAGATCCAGGGCATTGCCCGCATCCAGATCGCGAACCTGGCGCAGCGCCTGAAGGATCAGGATATGAAACTGGAGATCGCCGAAGATGCCATGCAACTGCTGGCCGAGGTGGGCTACGATCCGGTGTATGGTGCCCGTCCGCTGAAGCGGGCGATCCAGCGGCTGATCGAAAACCCGTTGGCGCAGAAACTGCTGAAAGGGGAGTTTATGCCGGGGGATACCATCGTGGCGACGGTTCAGGACAACGCCGTGGTGTTTGCCAGCAAGTAATTGCTGCGCACTGCCGGGGCTTCGTGGCCCCGGCTATCAACCGGGAATGAAAAAGCCAGTCGGATTGCCCGGCTGGCTTTTTTGTTTTATTGCTGCTCGGTTCGTTCTTCCATCGGGCCACAGTTCTCGGCGGCAATCTCTTCAAACTGCTTGCGCTGTTCCTCGATTTCTCCCGGCGTGAGATAGCGCATCTCGCCGTTTTCTTCCACCCGGATCCTGGCGTTGCTGTTGATCACATCCAGGTTGGAGCGGGCGGTGGCGCAGTTGGCTTCACGCTGTTTGCGCAGGGCTTCTTCCTGGGCGGTTTCCTGGCGCTGCCGGGCTTCAGCCTGCTGGCGCTCCTGGATTTCCTGAACCTGCTGTTGCGGGCTCACCCGGGACGCCTGGCCGCCGGAACTCTTGCCGGTGCGCACGTTAACGATCTCTGCAGATGCACCATTAGGCTGGCGATCCCCGAAGTGGGTTACGCCGCTGTCGTCGGTCCATTTGTAGACGGAGGCACCGGCGGCGAAGCCCGGGGCGGCGGCCATGATCGCGGCCAGCATCAGGATTTTTCGGTTCATAGGTCCACTCGTTATTCGATTACTGCCTGGTGACATGATGCCACCCCGAATGCGGATTTTCTTCTGTCTGGTTCAAATCTCTTGCACCATTATTGGCCAACCGGGGCCCTGTGTCTAAGAAAATGGTGGCAATTAAGCCACAGCGCCTATTGACAGTGAGTTTCGCGCTGTCAGAATTGCAGATTGCCTGAAGACTGGGGTCAATACGGCAGGCAATCCCGAGCGAGTATCCCCCGTTAATCACCACACTGCGTTCGCCACCCGCTGGCGGGCACTGGTTGTTGCTTACGTGCAACCCGTTGATTGGTCGTTCTCCGCAACCCTCAGGAGGGCGGCTGGCCAGGAGACAACCTCTTAAAAATGGTGTGGAGGAGTACGCCGGTTCCGCTTTCACAAGAAGCAGGGAAACCGAGAATCCAGGCAACCGGGGCGTAACCCGGCTCATTCACTCGTAGAAGAGGGTAGAAATCGTGGAGTTATTGTCTGGCGCCGATATGCTGATCCGCTCCCTGCAGGATGAAGGGATCGAATACATATACGGCTATCCGGGTGGTGCAGCCCTTCATATTTATGATGCGCTGTTCAGGCAGGACAAAGTCAAGCATATTCTGGTGCGGCACGAACAGGCGGCGGTCCACATGGCCGACGGCTACGCCCGTGCAACCGGAAAACCAGGTACCGTACTGGTGACCTCGGGTCCTGGAGCCACCAACACTATTACCGGCATTGCCACCGCATTCATGGATTCCATCCCCATGGTGGTTCTGTGCGGCCAGGTTGCATCTACACTGATTGGTGAAGATGCCTTCCAGGAAACCGACATGATCGGTGTTTCCCGCCCGGTGGTTAAGCACAACCTCAGTGTGCGCCATCCGGAAGAAATTCCTGAAGTGATCCGCAAGGCTTACTACATTGCCTCTACCGGCCGCCCCGGCCCGGTTGTGGTGGATATCCCCAAGGATATGACCACCCCGAACGAGCGCTATGAGTATGCCTATCCGAAGAAGGTCAAGCTGCGCTCCTATAACCCGGCAGTTCGTGGCCATGCCGGCCAGATCAAGAAAGCCGTAGACATGCTGATGGCGGCCAAGCGCCCGATCATCTATGCCGGCGGCGGTGTGATCCTGGGCAAGGCCTCCAGCCAGTTGACCGAGCTGACCCAGACCCTGGGCTTCCCTATCACCAACACCCTGATGGGCATCGGCTGCTATCCGGCGACCGACAAGCAGCATTTGGGCTGGCTGGGTATGCACGGCACCTATGAAGCCAACATGGCGATGCACCATTCAGACCTGATTCTCTGTGTGGGCGCGCGCTTTGATGACCGCGTAACCAACGCCACCGAGAAGTTCTGCCCGGGTGCGCGCATTATTCATATCGATATCGACCCGGCATCTATCTCCAAGACCATAGATGCAGACGTGCCCATTGTTGGCCCGGTGGATGCGGTACTGAAAGAAATGCTGTCGCTGGTCAAAGAGTCGAAGGACAAGCCGGATGCCGAAGCGCTGGGGTCCTGGTGGAAGCAGATCGAAGAGTGGCGTGCATTCCACGGTATGCGTTACGAAACCAGCCCGGATGTGATCAAGCCGCAGGAAGTGGTCGAGATGCTCTGGAAGCTCACCAACGGTGATGCCTTCGTAACCACCGATGTGGGCCAGCACCAGATGTTTGCTGCCCAGTACTACAAATTCGACAAGCCCAACCGCTGGATCAACTCCGGTGGCCTCGGCACCATGGGCTTCGGCCTGCCGGCCGCCATGGGTATCAAACTGACCCATCCGGAAGATGAAGTGCTGTGCTTCACCGGTGAAGGCAGTATCCAGATGAACATCCAGGAGCTGTCCACCTGCAAACAGTACGATCTGCCGGTGAAGATCATCAATCTGAACAACCAGGCCCTGGGCATGGTCAAGCAGTGGCAGGACATGAACTACGAGTCCCGTCATTCCCAGTCTTACATGGAGTCTCTGCCGGACTTCATCAAGCTGGCGGAAGCCTATGGCCATGTTGGCGTGCGCATTGATCGCAAGGAAGACCTGGAGCCCAAGCTCAAGGAAGTCCTGGCGATGAAAGACAAGCTGGTATTTGTGGATATTTACGTGGACCGCTTCGAGCATGTGTACCCGATGCAGGTTGCCCGTGGTTCCATGAAAGATATGTGGCTCAGCAAAACGGAGAGGGTGTGATCATGCGTCGAATCATTTCTGTTTTGCTTGAAAACGAGCCGGGCGCACTGTCCCGCGTGGTTGGGCTGTTTTCCCAGCGCAACTACAACATCGAAACGCTGACCGTGGCGCCGACCGAAGACGAGACCCTGTCTCGCCTGACCGTCACCACCAGCGGTTCCGACAAGGTTATCGAGCAGATCACCAAGCAGCTGAACAAGCTGATTGAAGTGGTCAAGCTGGTAGACCTGACCGAAGGTGCCCACATCGAGCGTGAGCTGATGCTGGTCAAGCTGAAGGCAACCGGTTCCCAGCGTGCGGAAATCAAGCGCACCGTGGATATCTTCCGGGGCCAGATTGTCGACGTAACCAGCTCGGTTTATACCGTTCAGCTGGCCGGCGACAGCAGCAAGCTTGATGGCTTTATCCAGGCTGTAGGCACGTCTGGCGTGCTGGAAGTGGTGCGTACCGGTGTATCCGGCATCGCCCGTGGCGAAAAAGTTCTCAGCCTGTAAGGGCTGCCCGAAAAATTTGAACACTATGGCCCCGAAGGGCTGTTACTGATAACAGAGGTTTCTCATGCAGGTTTATTACGATAAGGATTGTGATCTTTCCATCATCCAGGGCAAGAAAGTTGCCATTCTGGGCTTCGGCTCCCAGGGCCACGCGCACGCGTGCAACCTGAAGGACTCCGGTGTAGACGTAGTGGTTGGCCTGCGTGCCGGCTCTTCCTCCATCGCCAAGGCTGAAGCCTACGGCCTGAAGACCAGCGACGTGGCTTCTGCCGTTGCTTCCGCCGACGTTGTTATGGTGCTGACTCCGGACGAGTTCCAGGCCCAGCTGTACCGCGACGAAATCGAGCCGAACCTGAAGCAGGGCGCTACCCTGGCGTTCGCTCACGGTTTTGCTATCCACTACAACCAGATCGTTCCGCGTAAAGACCTGGACGTGATCATGGTTGCTCCGAAGGCGCCGGGCCACACTGTACGCACCGAGTTCACCAAGGGCGGCGGTATTCCTGACCTGATCGCGATCTTCCAGGACGCTTCCGGCAACGCCAAGAACGTAGCCCTGTCCTACGCCAGCGGCATCGGCGGTGGCCGTACCGGTATCATCGAAACCACCTTCAAAGACGAAACCGAAACTGACCTGTTCGGTGAGCAGGCGGTTCTGTGTGGTGGCGCGGTTGAGCTGGTTAAAGCCGGTTTCGAAACCCTGACCGAAGCGGGCTACGCTCCGGAAATGGCGTACTTCGAGTGTCTGCACGAGCTGAAGCTGATTGTTGACCTGATGTACGAAGGCGGCATTGCCAACATGAACTACTCCATCTCCAACAACGCTGAGTACGGCGAGTACGTAACTGGCCCGGAGGTGATCAACGAGCAGTCCCGCGAAGCCATGCGTAACGCACTGAAGCGCATCCAGAGTGGTGAATACGCCAAGATGTTCATCTCTGAAGGTGCCCTGAACTATCCGTCCATGACTGCTCGTCGTCGCCAGAACGCGGCTCACGAGATCGAGACTGTGGGCGAGAAGCTGCGTTCCATGATGCCGTGGATTTCCGCGAACAAGATCGTGGATAAAGAAAAGAACTGATCCGGAATTTCCGGTACGGTTTGAAAGCGCGGCCCTAGTGGCCGCGTTTTTCGTATATACTCCGCCCAAATGCTTTCCGGAGTTTATGGAATGACTGAAGAGAATAAATCTGTCGACAAGCCTGAACCGAACAAGGCTGCAGAGCTGGACCTTGAAAGTGGCGAGGTTGTCGAGGAAGAGTTGGTTGAGGGAGCCAAGGTGCGCCGTAAGGGCATCTACCTGCTGCCCAATGCCCTGACCACCGCATCCCTGTTTTCCGGGTTCTATGCCATTGTCTCTGCCGCCAACGGCGTGTTCGATAACGCCGCCATCGCTATTTTCGTGTCGATGGTTCTGGATGGTCTGGACGGCAGGGTGGCCAGGATGACCAACACCCAGAGCAAGTTCGGTGAAGAGTATGACAGCCTGGCCGATATGGTGGCCTTCGGCGTGGCTCCGGGTATGGTGGCCTTCTTCTGGGCCCTGAACGGGCTGGATAAAGTGGGCTGGGCTATTACGTTCATCTACGTGGCCGGCGCGGCATTGCGGCTGGCTCGCTTCAACACCCAGATTGGCTCTGTTGATAAAAAGTTCTTTGTGGGTTTGCCGAGCCCGGCTGCAGCCGCCTGTGTGGCAGGCCTGGTCTGGTGCTTCCATCAGTTTGAACCGTCCGCCTGGCTGACCTTGCTGTCCATTGTGGTCGTCGGCGGTGCCGGCGTGCTGATGGTGAGCAACGTTCTTTACCGCAGCTTCAAAGACCTGGATTTGCGGGGGCGGGTGCCTTTCGCCGCTATCTTGCTGGTGGTTTTGATACTGGTAGTGATCGCTGTAGACCCGGCCACCGTATTGTTCACTGCGTTCCTGATCTATGCGTTGTCGGGACCGGTCCGCGCCTTGTTCCGGAAAAAGCCAAAGCGCGCCTGACGACAACTGCCTCCCGCCCGGATCCTGCCCGGGCGGGAATTTCTCCGGGAATGTTCGGTCTATCTGCTAACCGCGAACTCTGGAGCCTCCGATGTTTATCAAGCAACGCCCTTCCTGGTCTGTCCCTGAATCTGAAGTAACCCCGGAATCTGTCTACCTGAATCGGCGCAAATTCATGACCGGTGCCATTGCTTCAGCCGCTGCGCTGTCGATTCCGGGACTGGTTCGGGCGGAAGATACCCGGCCGGGAACGGTTTTGGACTACAAGGCTGCGCCGCAATTCTCCACAGACGAGAAACCGGCCCCGTATGATGCCATCACTACATACAACAATTTCTACGAATTCGGCACCGGTAAGCAGGACCCATCCCGCTACGCTTCGGAAATGTCCGTGGACCCCTGGTCCGTTGAAGTAGAAGGGGAGTGTGCGAATCCCGGCACGTACGCGCTGGAGGATTTGCTGAAGCCTCACCAGTACCAGGAGCGGATCTACCGGTTGCGGTGTGTTGAGGCCTGGTCAATGGTGATCCCGTGGGTGGGTGTACCGCTGGCGGAGGTGATCAAACGCCTGGAGCCGAACTCGGATGCGAAATTTGTTTATTTCGAAACGCTGAATGCCCCGGAGCAGATGCGCGGACAGCGATCTCTGTTCAGTACCATCGACTGGCCCTATCGGGAAGGCCTGCGTATGGATGAGGCGATGAACGAGTTGTCGTTTCTGGCGGTAGGTCTGTATGGAAAGACCTTGCCCAACCAGAACGGTGCGCCGATCCGCCTGGTGGTGCCCTGGAAATACGGTTTCAAGAGTATCAAGTCGATTGTGCGTATCCGCTTTATGAAAGAGCAGCCGAAATCCAGCTGGGAAATGATTGCGCCAAGCGAATACGGCTTCTACGCCAACGTGAACCCGGAAGTGGATCACCCGCGCTGGAGCCAGAAGATGGAGCGCCGTTTGCCTTCGGGCGTGTTCCGGCCGAACTGGATTGAGACTGAAAAGTTTAATGGCTACGGCGAGCAGGTGGCCGGCCTTTACAAGGGCATGGATCTGTCCAGGTATTACTGATGGCGTCTGCTGTGGCAAATAGGTGGCTCGGTATTGCCGGAAAGTGCCTGGTGTTTGGTTTGGCCCTGCTGCCGCTGGGCTTTCTGGCTGCTGATATTGTTAATGCCAATCTGGGGCCGGACCCTGGACAGGTGATTACGGAGGCGCTTGGCATTGCCGCATTCCAGCTGCTTCTGGTTACGCTCGCCATTACCCCGTTAAAGAAAGTAACCGGCTGGTCGGGCTGGTTGCGTTACCGGCGGATGCTGGGGTTGTTTGCCTTTTTCTATGCCGTGTTGCATCTGCTGGCCTTCCTTCAGCTGATTCTGGGCTGGATGGATCTTTGGGCGACCTTTACCAAGCGCCCGTACATCATTGCGGGTGCTGCCGCATTTCTGGCGATGGTGCCCCTGGCGATCACATCCACCCGGAGAATGATGAAGCGTACCGGACGGTGGTGGAAGCCGTTGCATCGTTTGATTTATCCGGCTGCGATACTCGCGTGGGTGCATTTCCTCTGGCAGGCGAGAAGTGACATTACCGAAATGGTGGTTTACGCGGTAATTCTGGCGGGATTGTTGGTGGTGCGGGCAAGGTGGTTTGGTGTTTCGTCTCTGGTGCCACTAAAAAGAACTTGAAATACGTCACAAAATGAACAATAAATAGCCATTGTGGTGAGTGATTGATCAGGCGTGTAGGTGGAAACCGAAGCCTGTCAGGTTTTTTCGGAAAAGGGCGTTGACAGTTTTTCTTACGCCTGTAGAATGCGCACCACTTCTGAGGGACAAGCCGCTTACGGCAACTTTCGGAAGGAATGCAACCGATTGAAAGTATTCGAAAAATTGCTTCAGAAATTATTCGAAATCAACGGTTGACAAGGCGGCGGAACGATGTAGAATACGCGGCCTTGATTGAGCAACAGCTCAAACGCTCTTTAACAAGTTAACCAAGTAATTCGTGTGGGCGCTGGCCGAGGTATTTCGGATACGAAATATCAGGACAGTGACTCGTCGAAAATT
>NZ_JADARC010000123.1:0-158271 GCF_016464245.1 Marinobacter sp. bablab_jr003 | reverse complement strand
GGCATTGGTGTTTGCTTTTTTACCCAACAAGCTGCTGGAAACGAAAAGTAAGGCACCGAGGACAATTGCAATATCAGCCAGGTTGAAGGCCGGCCAATGCCAGTCTCGCCAATAGAAATCAAAGGAATCCACAACATAGCCGCGAAAGACCCGGTCAATCAGGTTGCCCATGGCGCCACCGAGGATAAGACTGTAAGCGATGGCTTCTCCTTTATGACGATTTTCAAGGATCAGCTTGATCAGAAAAATCGAGACCACTACCGCGATTCCGATAAAAAAGTAGCGCTGCCAGCCTCCACCATTCGCAAAAAGACTGAATGCGGCACCGGTGTTCCATAGGTGCACCCAGTTAAAGAACGGGGTCACCGAAACATACTCGCCATAGGCCATTGATTGCTGCACCAGCCACTTTACAGCCTGATCAGACGCTGCCAGCAGGCCCGATATGGACAATAGGGCATACGGCGAGAGCTTTTTGCCAATAATGAGCATTATTTAACCCTTCAACGCCAAAATGCGTCTGGCACCGTTAAGTACAATGCCCCCCGCGATGGTGCCGATAATCAGATCCGGATAATTGGAACCGGTCCACGCGACCAGGGCGCCGGCGGTGATGACCCCCAGGTTGATCACCACGTCGTTGGCCGAGAATATCCAGCTTGCCTTCATGTGCGCCCCGCCTTCCCGATGTTTGGATATGAGCAGCAGACAACTGGTATTGGCAATCAATGCGACGAATGCGATAGCCATCATCACCAGCGATTCAGGCTCACTACCGAATACAAAGCGTCTCACCACCTCTACGAGCACGCCCACAGCCAAGATCAGTTGCAGTACACCAGCAAGATGCGCGGCACGTACCTGCATTTTCACGCTATGTCCAACCGCATAAAGGGCAAGCCCGTACACCGCCGCATCGGCAAAATTGTCCAGGGATTCTCCAATCAGGCCGGTGGACTGGGCGATCAGACCGGCAGTCATTTCCACCACGAACAGAAGTGCATTGATGCCGAGCAACCAGCGCAGGGTCCCGGATTCTTGCTTAGCAGAAGCTGCCGAAAACTCGGCGGCCTTGATGGTCTCCGGATTTGCAGCGACGGTTTCCTGAAGCGAGGCGCCTAGCCCCAAGGTCTTCAGTTTCGAGGTGACGGGCTCGACCTCGCCGTCATGCACGACCTTCAGCCGGCGGTTCGACAAGTCGAAGGACAGCGCCCGAATCTCCTCAAAGCCGTTCAGGGCTAGGCGAATCATTCGTTCTTCTGATGGACAGTCCATCTTCGGCACGGCATAAACACTGACCCATCTCCCTGGCGCCTCGGAGGAGGCCTGTATATCGGTATCCGCTGCGGACGTTGCATCACCGCCACAGGCGCCACCACAGGATTTTCTCATGATACGACTCCACTTGAACAATGTTGTGGTACCATTTAAAACTATAAAGCTACTATAAGGTCAATAGAGTAAAGAATCCGTTGGGGAGGAGGCTGATGCGCATTGGTCAGTTGGCGCAGTTGGTAGGGGTCGAAACACAGACGATCCGCTTCTATGAACAGCAGGGCTTGTTGCCGCCGCCTGATCGGCAGGACAACGGTTACCGTGTCTATACCGAGAAGCATGGTGAGGGGCTGGCCTTCATCCGTCGCTGCAGAATCCTGGGCCTGTCACTGGCTGAGATTCACGAACTACAGAGCTATCAGGACGACCCTCATCAGCCTTGTACCGCCGTCAACGCCTTGCTCGATGATCATATCTCTCATGTGCGGTCGCAGATAACCGCTCTGCAAGCGCTTGAGAAACAACTCGTTTCACTGAGAGCGAGTTGCAACGATGACCGGGAAGTTGAGGCGTGTGGGGTTCTTGCTGGAATTAGCGAAGGAAACATGCACCAGCAGTAGGTGAAGCATCAACCAGATAATCCGATGAGATGCCGGTCTGTCTCACTCTCATGCAAAGGTAAGATCAACCATTTAATCCGCTTACCCAAATTTTTGAGCCGAGTGAGTGACAAGGAAATCAAGCACCTGAACTACGCCGCACAACAGGTATTTGATCCAGTTTTACCCTTTCAGGCGGTTGAAACACTGGACTCAAACCCGGAGCTGGCAATGAAGGTCGAAGCCTTCACCAGCCGCTTTTGCCGACTGCAAGACACCTTGGGAGATAAACTACTTCCCGCGTTGTTAATAGCCTTGGGCGAACCAAAACAGGCTCTGTTATTCAACCTCGAAAAAGCCGAGAAGTATGGTTGGCTTGAATCTTCTGAGCAATGGATTGCACTCAGGCAGTTACGCAACCAAATGATCCACGAGTACATCGAGAACGCTCAGACATTATTTGATGCGCTGATCACGGCGCACTCCAAGATCAGCGTGCTGACAGAATTTGCGAGCGAGCTCGAGAAACAGGTTGGAGTACTAGTCCACCAAGACTAGCCTGCTTCGATATTCTCCGGCTGGTCATCCCATCTCGGGCGATTCGCCCTTATTTTTCTGACTTCCTGCATCCACCCTACCCCGTCGATTAACTCACCGGTTTCGTGGTCGATGGGCGGATACGGCAGGTTGCGGTCGTCGCAGTAGCGCTTAACCGTCGGCTGGCACCAGCAGAACAGCAGGCGGTTGTATTCCTCATCCGGCATCCGCCGCTGGTCAAACATACCCGCCAGCTTCCGCTGACGCTGGGCCTCGGAAAGGATAATCGAACAGGCTGAAGACACATTCAGCGACTCCACCATCCCCATCATCGGAATCACGATATGCTCATCCGCCTGCTCGGCGGTCACCGGGTTCACCCCGTCCACCTCGTTACCCATGATAATCGTGCACGGCACGGTGAAATCCACCTCCCGAAAATCCACAGCCCGGTCTGACAACTGCGCGGCATACAACTTATGCCCCTGCGCCTTCAGCTCGGTCACCGCGTTGTCCATGGTGGGATGGGTGTGGGTTGTTACCCAGTGAAAGCTTCCGCCGGCTGTTTTGCGAAACGCCCGAAAACCCTCCTTCGGCCAGACCACGTGCATGTTCGCCACACCAAAGGCGTCGCAGGAGCGGATGATGGCGGACAGGTTTCGGGGTTTATGCACCTGGTCCGTCAGCACCCGCAGGTCGGGTTGGCGGGTGTTCAGGACTTGTTTGATTCGGGCGAGGCGTTCGGGGGTCATGGGTAAAATCCAGGCCTTGTTAATGACAGCACAGCGGTCCGGGAAGGGCTTTGGGGGAGGCTTTCCAAAAATTTGCGGAGCCATGGATGGCGGAGCAGAAGCGCCACAGGGATGTGCCGTAAGGAGCGGTTTTTGGAAAGCCTCCCCCAAAGACCTTCATGCACCACAACTCAAAGGCTGCGAATAATACCACAGGGCCAAATGAGGAATACCGAGACAACGGTGGTTGAAGTTTAGGCACCCCGTTATAATGTGCAGTCCATTTTTGCCAGCGCCCCACACCCCGGCGCAACATACACCAAACTACGTGAGACCCATGGCCAAGAAGCTGTTCATCAAAACCCACGGCTGCCAAATGAACGAGTACGACTCTGCCCGCATGGCAGACCTGCTCAAAACCGGCGAAGCGGTTGAAATGACCGACAACCCGGATGACGCCGACATCCTGCTGCTGAACACCTGCTCCATTCGCGAAAAAGCCCAGGAGAAAGTGTTCCACCAGCTCGGCCGCTGGAAACGTCTCAAAAGCAAAAAGCCCGACATGATCATCGGCGTCGGCGGCTGCGTAGCCAGCCAGGAAGGCCAGGCCATCCTCGACCGGGCACCTTACGTAGACATGGTCTTCGGCCCGCAAACCCTGCACCGCCTGCCGGACATGATCAGCGAAGTGCGCATGAAGGGTAACGGCGTAGGCGTGGTCGACGTCAGCTTCCCGGAAATCGAGAAGTTCGACAACCTGCCGGAACCCGGCGCCGACGGCCCTTCTGCGTTCGTTTCTATCATGGAAGGCTGCAGCAAATACTGCACCTTCTGCGTGGTGCCCTACACCCGTGGCGAAGAAGTCAGCCGCCCGGTAGACGACGTGATTGCCGAGGTGGCCCACCTGGCTGCCCAGGGCGTGCGCGAAGTGAACCTGCTGGGGCAGAACGTAAACGCCTATCGTGGCGACACCCACGACGGCGACCAGATGGACCTGGCGGAGTTGATCGAAGTGATCGCCACCATCGACGGCATCGACCGCATCCGCTACACCACCTCTCACCCGGTGGAATTCAGCGATGCGCTGATCGACGTCTACGAGCGGGTTCCGGAGCTGGTCAGCCACCTGCACCTGCCAGTGCAAAGCGGCTCCGACCGCATCCTGGCAGCCATGAAGCGCGGCCACACGGCGCTGGAGTACAAATCCAAGCTGCGCCGTCTGCGCAAGATCCGCCCGGACATCAGCTTCTCCTCGGATTTCATCATCGGCTTCCCGGGTGAAACCGATAAGGATTTCGAGGACACCATGAAGCTGATCAACGACATCGGCTTTGATATGTCCTTCAGCTTCATCTACAGCGCCCGTCCGGGTACGCCGGCGTCGGATCTGCCGGACGATACGCCGATGGAGGTGAAGAAGCAGCGGTTGAGTATTCTGCAGGATCGCCTGAATCAGAATGTGATGGATATCAGCCGCAAGATGGTGGGTTCCACTCAGCGGATTCTGGTGACGGGTCTGTCCAAAAAGGACCCGGGGGAGTATGCGGGGCGTACCGAGAACAACCGCATTGTGAACTTCCGCCACGAGAATCCTGAGGTGGTTGGCCATTTCATCGACGCGGAAATCGTCGAGGCCTACCCGAACTCTCTTCGTGGTGTGCCTGTTGGTTCTGAGTTGTTTTAGGCTTCGGCACCCATGTACTCTTTGTGTGGAGTTGGGAGGCGGGCTGGATAAGCCTCCCAAAAACCGCTACGAGCACATCCATGTGCGCTTCTCTCCGGCCATCCATGGCCTCCGACATTTTTGGGAGGCTTATCCAGCCCGCCTCCGCCTGACCTCACGGTGGCATGCTAAAGAAGACCCATCACTGCCTGATTCACGAAGACGCTCGTCAATACGAAAGCAAGCCCTAAAAAAACTCGTACTTGTTTTTCGTCTTGCGAACCTGCACATAGAAAGAAAGGCCGGTGCGTGGGTTCGCTTCCACAGGGTATCGTAGGCCATGGATGGCCGAAGCTAAGCGAACAGGACGTCTTGAGCGTCCCTGTGGAAGCGAACCCACGCATCGGCCATACTGCCCAATTCAAGAAATGCATACTCCCTGATACCCGGGAGTAGGAAACTCGGAGAAAACTTGAACACTCACGATACCAGACAATTTGACCTGCACCCGGTGAACCAGCGTCGGCTGGCGACGCTGTGCGGGCAGTTTGACGAACACCTGAAGATGATTGAACAGCGCCTGCAGGTGAAAGTGGGCCGGCGCGGGCATCATTTCCGGGTGGAAGGCCACACTGAAAACGTGGCGGCGGCTACCGAGGTCATCCGGCACCTGTACCGGGAAACCGAGGCCAGCGAGGACATTCCGCCGGATACTGTGCACCTGTTTATCCGCGAGACCGGCCTTGAGCGGCTGCCGGATGACGTGCCTTATGATGAAGGCCAGATTACCGTCATCAAGACCCCCAAACTGACCGCCAAGCCCCGGGGCCGGAATCAGCAGAAGTATGTGCATAGCATCCGCACCCACGATATCAACTTCGGCATCGGGCCAGCGGGCACGGGTAAGACCTGGCTGGCCGTGGCCTGTGCGGTTGAGGCACTGAAGGACGAGCAGGTGAAGCGGATTCTGCTGGTTCGGCCAGCGGTGGAAGCCGGTGAGAAGCTGGGCTTTCTGCCGGGCGACCTGGCACAGAAGGTGGACCCGTACCTTCGGCCGTTGTACGACGCGCTTTATGAAATGCTGGGCTTTGACCAGGTCACCCGCCTGATCGAGAAGAGTGTGATCGAGATTGCGCCTTTGGCGTTCATGCGCGGCCGTACCCTGAACAATTCATTCATTATTCTGGACGAGAGCCAGAACACCACCCGGGAGCAGATGAAGATGTTCCTGACCCGGATCGGTTTTGGCTCTACGGCGGTGATTACCGGTGATACCACTCAGGTGGACCTGCCACGGGGCCAGAATTCCGGCCTGATTCACGCCGCCGGCGTGTTGAGCAAGGTGCCGGGCATTGGCTTTACCCGGTTTGAAGCCAAGGATGTGGTGCGCCACCCGCTGGTTCAGCGGATTGTGGAAGCCTACGATTCCTTTGATGACGGGAGCTCCGGCAGCCGATGAACAAGCTGACTGTGGACTTCCAGATGGCCTTTGACGGTGCGGGTGTGCCGGATGAAGCGCAGTTCCACAGCTGGGCCGAAAAGGCCTGGCTGGGCGAGAATCCGTCCGAGGTGACCATCCGTATTGTCGATAACGACGAGAGCCGGGAGCTGAACCACCAGTACCGGGGCAAGGACAAACCCACCAATGTTTTGTCCTTCCCATTTGAAGCGCCAGCGGGTATAACGATGCCATTGGCCGGAGATCTGGTTATTTGCGCACCGGTTGTTGAAAAAGAGGCGCAGGAACAGCATAAAGAGCCTGTAGCCCACTGGGCTCATATGGTGGTGCACGGTATGTTGCACCTTCAGGGCTACGACCATATTGAAGATAACGAAGCCGAGGTCATGGAAGCCCTCGAGGTTCGGCTGCTGTCGCAGCTCGGATTTGCTAACCCTTACGAAGCAGAGGAAACGGAACCAGACTCATGAGCGACGATCAGTCGAGTCGCAGCCAGGGCAGCAAGTCCTGGCTGGAGCGTATATCACAGGCCTTTTCCAGCGGGCCTGAGTCCGTTGAGGACGTGCTGGAAATTCTGCGGGACGCCGAGTCCCAGAGCATTATTGATACCGATTCCATGAGCATCATCGAAGGTGCCATGCAGGTGATCGATATGCGGGTGGATGAAATCATGATTCCCCGTTCACAGATGATCACCGTGAAAGCCTCCCAGGAACCGAAAGAATTCCTGCCCGAGATCATGTCATCTGCCCACAGCCGTTTCCCGGTGATTGGTGAAAGCCCGGACGACGTGCTGGGTGTTCTGCTGGCCAAGGATCTGCTACCGCTGGCCCTGAATAACGATCTCAACTGGTCCCGCATCCGTGAAATCCTGCGCCCGCCCACCTTTGTGCCCGAGAGCAAGCGGTTGAACCAGCTGCTCAAGGAGTTCAAGGAAAACCGCAACCACATGGCCATCGTGGTGGATGAGTACGGCGGTACGGCAGGCCTGATTACCATTGAGGATGTGCTGGAGCAGATCGTCGGCGAGATCGAAGACGAACACGATTTCGACGAAGAAACCCACATCAAGGCCCGGGGCGATGGCACCTTTGCGGTGAAGGCCGTGACTCCGGTTGACGACTTCAATGAATTTTTTGGCACCGACCTGGACGAAGAAGAGTTCGATACCATTGGCGGCCTGGTGCTCAAAGAGTTCGGTCACCTGCCCAGACGGGGCGAAACGGTTGAATTCGGCGGTTTACAGTTTACTATTGCGAACGCCGATAACCGAGTCATCCGTTTGCTGCAGGTAACCCGAAGTGAGTCATGAAAACGGCCTGAGCCATCCGCTCAACCTGAAATTTACTGCCCATCCCTGGCTGGGCCCGGTGATCCTGATGATCGCCGGCGCCCTGCAAACCCTTACCTTCTCGCCGTTCCATATCTGGGCGCTGGGGCCGGTATCGGTTCTTCTGATCCTCCTGGTTACCCTGAACCTGCCGTCGGAGAAGCTGTTTCGCGCCGGCTGGTTTGTCGGCCTTGGGCTGTTTGCCTCCGGCGTGAGCTGGATTTACATCAGCATCAGCAAGCACGGCAACACCTCGGCGCCCATCGCAGTTCTGCTGATGGTGCTGTTCGTGGCAGGGCTGGCGCTATTCCACGGGCTGGCGTTCTGGTTCTGGGGCAAGCTGGCCAGGCAAAGCATGGTGCGCCGGCTTATCCTGTTTCCCGCCATCTGGCTACTGGGGGACTGGCTCCGGGGCTGGTTGCTGACCGGCTTTCCCTGGCTGTACCTGGGCACCGCCCACACCGATGGCCCACTGGCCGGGCTGGCACCATTAACCGGTGTGCACGGGCTGACCTTCTGGATCGTGGTTACCGGCGCAGCGGCTTACGGGGTGTGGTGGCTGATCCTGGCTGGCCGAAAAACTGCGGCGGGTGCAACAGCGGCGATCGCGGTACTACCCTGGCTGCTGGCTCCTGCCCTTAACCAGGTCAACTGGACCAGTATCAGCGAGGAGCCGAAAAGCTTTGCTGCCATGCAGGGCAATATTCCGCAACAGATCAAGTGGGATCCGGAGTTCCTGAAAGACCAGATTGTGGCGTATCTGGGGATGACTGAAGAACACTGGGATAAAGACATCATCCTGTGGCCGGAAACCGCCATTCCCATTCCCCAGGACCAGGCCGGCAAGATCATTGACCACATCGAGGAACGGCTTGGCGAGAACAGCACCCTGATTTCCGGTATTCCCTGGTATGGCTACAGCGGCGAAATCGAGGACTACACCTTCCACAACAGCATCCTGGCTGCCGGTGGCGGCGAGGGCATGTACCACAAACAGAAGCTGGTACCTTTCGGCGAGTATGTGCCGCTGCAGGGATTACTGCGGGGACTGATCGGTTTCTTTGACCTGCCCATGAGCAGCTTCACCCCGGGCCCGGGCCAGCAATCCGGCCTGAGCGCCACCGATACCCGGCTGATGCCCTACATCTGCTACGAAGTGGCCTACCCGGATTTTGTGGCGTTCAACGCGCGGAATACCGGCATGCTGGTGACCATCAGCAACGATGGCTGGTTCGGCGACTCTATCGGCCCTCTTCAGCACCTGCAACTGGCCCGCATGCGCGCCCTGGAAACCGGGCGCTACATGCTGCGCGGCACCAACAACGGGGTAACGGCCATCATCAACGAAAAAGGCCAGATCACCGAGCGCATTCCCCAGTTTGAGCGCGCGGTACTGACCGGCGAAGTATTCTCCGCAACCGGCAGCACGCCCTACATGCAGACCGGCTCGTGGCCAGTGCTGACCCTGGCGGTGATCCTGATTGTGTTTGTGCGGGAGCGGGTGATTCCTAAAGGCTGATTTAAATTACCCTTCTTTAGGCGGCCACCGGCTGGTCACCCGTTCAAAATAGTGGGAACCGCAGGCCTCACAGGGATGCAGGTGGCTGGTTTTAGTCAGGCACAGCATATGGCTGCAGTTCAGGCAGCGGAACATGCCGGCAGTGGCCACTTCTCCGGAGATGTAGTGGCTGACATCCTCGTTCTCCAGCTTCTGGGACAACTCCAGGGTGTCGACCAGGGTCTGGTCAGCCACCGACAGCAGGCGGTCGGCCAGGGTCTGTTCCAGCAGGGAGATGTCCAGCTGCAGCCACTCTTTCAGGCCTTCCCCGGTTTCCTCCACAAAGTGCATCAAATGCTGGAGATCCCGCTGCAGGTAGGCGCCCAGCAGGTCGGCTTCCTCCCGGGTCATCTCCTCAAGTTCGTATTCAAACTCGACTGCCTTCTGCACTTCTTCTTCCAGAGTCTGCAAGGACGTCTCCTGCAGATCGTGCAGGCGGGTCTGCACCCGCTCCAGCATCCGGTCATAGGCCTCGAGGGCTTTACCTGAAAGGTGACTGCGTTCCGGTTCTGTCATAACGGCTCCTTCAACCTGACTTCCAACCTGACTTCGGGGCACTGGCCTGCGGCCTTCGCCATTACTGACAGTCTGGCACATCCCGCAGAATTTGGCAGACTACCTGTTAAGCCTTCGGTGCGTTAGAATGTTCGGCCTTTTCGAACATCCTTTTCTCACAGGGTACTTTTGGTAATGGCAGGAATGGACGAGCAATACAACCCACGTGACGTAGAACAGACCGCCCGCAACTTCTGGGAAACCAACGAAACCTTCAAAGTGAAGGAAGAGCCGGGCAAGCCCAAGTACTACTGCCTGTCCATGTTCCCCTACCCCAGCGGCAAGCTGCACATGGGCCACGTTCGCAACTACACCATCGGCGACGTCATTTCCCGTTATCAGCGCATGCAGGGCAAGAACGTGATGCAGCCTATGGGCTGGGACGCCTTCGGCCTGCCAGCGGAAAACGCCGCCATTGCCAACAAGTCCGCGCCGGCAAAGTGGACCCGCTCCAACATCGATTACATGAAAAACCAGCTTAAACAGCTGGGTTTCGGGTACGACTGGAGCCGTGAACTGGCCACCTGTGACCCGGAATACTACCGCTGGGAACAGTGGTTCTTCGCCCGCCTGTACGAGAAGGGCCTGGTGTACAAGAAGATGTCCACCGTTAACTGGGATCCGGTTGACCAGACCGTCCTGGCCAACGAACAGGTGGTTGACGGCCGCGGCTGGCGCTCCGGCGCGCTGGTAGAGCAGAAAAAGATTCCCCAGTGGTTCATCCGCATCACCGATTACGCGGAAGAACTGCTGAACGACATGGACGACCTGGAAGGCTGGCCGGAACAGGTCAAGACCATGCAGCGCAACTGGATCGGCAAGTCCACCGGTACCGAGCTGACCTTCCCCCTGAAAGACCGTGAAGACGGCCTGACCGTTTACACCACCCGCCCGGACACCCTGATGGGCGTGAGCTACATGGCGGTCGCTGCCGAGCACCCGCTGGCCAAGGCAGCAGCAGAGCGCCACCGCGACGTGGCGGAGTTTGTGGACCAGTGCCGTAACAGCAAGGTAGCTGAGGCCGAAATGGCCACCATGGAAAAGAAAGGTATTGATACCGGTTTCAAGGCCATCCACCCGCTGACCCAGGAAGAAATTCCGGTTTGGGTCGCCAACTTTGTACTGATGGATTACGGCACCGGCGCCCTGATGGCCGTACCGGGCCACGATGACCGTGACCACGAGTTTGCCCGCAAATACAAACTCGCCATCAAGCAGGTGATTGCACCGAGCAACCACGAAGATATCGATGTTCAGGAAAAGGCCTACACCGAGAAAGGTGTACTGGTAAGCTCCGGCAAATACAGCGGCCTGACCAGCGATGAAGCCTTCGAGGAAATCGCCAGCTACCTGGAAGCCAATAATATCGGCAAGCGCACCGTCAACTACCGCCTGCGGGACTGGGGTGTTTCCCGCCAGCGTTACTGGGGCGCGCCCATCCCGATGATGACCCTGGACGACGGCACCGAAATGCCGGTTCCGGACGACCAGCTGCCGGTTCGCCTGCCGGAAGATGTCGAGATGGATGGCGTGCAGTCGCCCATCAAGGCCGACCCGGAGTGGTGCAAAACCGAGTTCAACGGCCAGGCCGCCACCCTGGAGACCGACACCTTCGACACCTTCATGGAGTCGTCCTGGTACTACGCCCGTTTCTGCAGCCCCAACTACGACAAGGGCATGCTGGATCCGGCCGCCGCCAACTACTGGCTGCCGGTAGACCAGTACATCGGCGGTATCGAGCACGCCATCCTGCACCTGCTGTACGCCCGCTTCTTCCACAAGCTGCTGCGGGACGTGGGCCTGGTAAACAGTTCCGAGCCGTTCAACCGCCTGCTCACCCAGGGCATGGTGCTGGCCGAGACCTACTACCGTAACGAAGACAACGGCGGCAAGACCTGGTTCAACCCGGCGGACGTCACCGTAGAACGCGACGGCAAGGGCCAGGTGGTACGCGCCATCCTGAAAGCCGATGGCCAGCCGGTGGAAATCGGCGGCGTTACCAAGATGTCGAAGTCCAAGAACAACGGCATCGATCCCCAGTCAATCATTGATGAGTTTGGTGCCGACACCGTGCGCCTGTTCATGATGTTTGCCGCACCGCCAGAGCAGTCCCTGGAGTGGTCTGACAGTGGCGTGGAAGGCGCGCACCGCTTCCTCAAGCGCCTGTGGCGCATGGTGACCGAGCATACAGCCGGCGGCGACGTTCCTGCCCTGGATGCCAGCGCTCTGAACAGCGGCCAGAAAGACCTTCGCCGCAAGACCCACGAGACCATTGCCAAGGTCAGTGACGACATCAGTCGCCGCCTGACCTTCAACACCGCCATTGCAGCCGTAATGGAACTGCTGAATGAAGTGGGCCGCCTGGGTGATGAAGAACCCCAGAGCCGCGCCGTGCGCCAGGAAGCCCTGGACACCGCAGTACGGGTGCTGGCTCCGATCGTGCCTCATATCTGTCATAAACTCTGGCAGGTGCTGGGCCACAGCGAGCCGGTGGTTGACGCCAGCTGGCCGGTTGCCGATGAAAGCGCCATGGTCCGCAGCGAGATCGAAGTGGTTCTGCAGGTGAACGGCAAGGTGCGGGCCAAGGCCACGGTCCCGGCCGACATCAGCAAGCCGGACCTGGAAAAGCTGGCCCTGGAGAACGAAAACGTTCAGCGCTTTGTGGAAGGCAATACCGTTCGCAAGGTGATTGTGGTGCCCGGCAAGCTGGTTAACGTGGTGGCCAACTGATATGACCACCACCGCCCCGTTCCTGAAAGCTTTGAAACTCGCCGCCCTGGCCCTGGTTACCCTGGTGCTGGCCAGCGGCTGCGGCTTTCAGTTACGGGGCACCTCGCCGGTACCGGCCTCACTGCAACCCCTTGCAGTAGACTGCCCGGACAACCTTCCGGGCCGTTTCTGTCAATCGGTTCGGGATCAGCTGACCCTGGGCGGCGTCCAGGTTGCTGACAGCGCCGCCCAGGCCGATTACATCCTGCGCCTGCGGGATTACCGGCAGGACCGCCGGGCCTCGGCCATTACTGCCCAGGCCGCTGCAGCAGAGTACGTTCTGCGCCATACTGTCGCCATTGAACTGCTCACGGCTGACCGGATCCCGCTGATTGCCAGCACCAACCTGAATGCCAGCGAAAGCTACCGCTACGACGAAACCAACGTACTCGCCAAGCAGCGCGATGAAGAGGAGCTTCGGCAACAGCTGGGCGACCGGCTGGCCCAGCAGGTTATCTTCCGCCTGGCCCCCATGACCCGGGAACGGATAGACACCATCATCAACGATTACCAGGCCAGCCAGGAACAGGCTGAGGCGCAATGAAAACCCAGCCTGGCCAGCTCCCTCAGTTACTGAAAAAAGGCCTGGCACCGGTTTACCTGATCTCCGGTGATGAACCCCTGCTGGTTCAGGAGTGTTGCGACCAGGTTCGAAAGGCCGCCCGGGAAGCCGGTTACCAGGACCGCCTCACCTACCACGCAGATCACCAGCTTGACTGGAATTCCGTAGCAGACGAATGCAACGCCATGTCGCTGTTTGCGGAGAAACGCCGGATCGAGATTCACCTGCCCACCGGCAAACTCGGCGATGGCCGCAAGGTACTCGAGCAAATCCTGCAGGCCCCGCCCGAGGATGTCGTCCTGTTGCTGATCAGCGCCAGGCTGGATGCCGCGGAAACCAAGCGTAAATGGTACAAGGACCTTCAGAAAACCGGCGTACATGTGCCGGTGTGGCCGGTTGAGGCGGACAAATTCGCCAACTGGCTGCAGCAACGGGCAAGCAATCAGGGGCTGAGCCTGACCCGCGGTGCACTGGGAATGCTGGCTGAACGGCTGGAAGGCAACCTGCTGGCGGCGAGCCAGGAGCTGGATCGCCTGACCCTGCTGACCAACGGCAAAACCATTGACGAGGAAACCGTAGAGCAGGCTGTCCAGGACAGTGCCCGCTTCAACGGCTTTGAGCTGGTCACCGAACTGCTCACTGGTAAGGCCGGCCACGCCAGCCGCATCATCGGCGTACTGCAGCAGGAAGGAGAAAATCCCCTGGGCCTGCTGAGCGTGCTGGTGCGCGACCTGAACATGATTATCGAGCTGAAGACCGCCCTGCCCCCGGGCGACAACCCCTCGGGCTTCCTGAAGAAACGGGGCGTTTTCCAGCCCCGGCGAGCGTCTGCCATCCAGCAGGCAGCCCGCCGCCTGACCCTGCCCCGCCTGAACCAGGCCCTGGCCCTGTGCAGCCAGACCGACCGGGCCGCCAAGGGCTTTGATGACCTGACGCCCTGGCATTACCTGCGCGACCTCTCAGTTCTGCTGGCCGCAACCCGTAACGGCTGACCTGGGTCAAACCCGTGAGAGTACCGGCCCCGGCGGCACTTGACACGATTTTGCAATCGGGCGCATTGTACATTCTCCACTCAATCAGGGAAGGAGAACCTGCCATGAGCCTGCAAGACGAATTCAACAAGCTGTCCGATAAAGTCAGACAATACCGCGACGAAGCCAAGGTGCAGATGCACCTGGCCAAGGAAGATGTGAAGGACGAATGGGACGACCTGGAGCAGAACTGGGACAAGTTCCGTTCGAAGCTCGACCAGATTTTCCATGACGCAGAAGATGCCAGCCAGGAAGCCCGGGAAACCGCCCGCAAGATGGGTGAAGAGCTAAAATCCGGCTACCAGAACATCCGCAACAAGCTGAAGTAAACGTTAACCCGTTAACAAACAGACACATCAAGACAGGCACAGAGACACACGTCTCATCGTCTCTGTGCCATACTTCACAGTAACAAATGAATCTTGCGTCATAATTCTGTCGTGTTGTTCATTTTGCCACCAACTTGCCGTCTGGCTGGCCAAGGAATATGGCACATACTGTGAGGTATACCTGTCATATGAAAAAAGTTACTGCGCTCTCTGTTACTCTCGCCCTGTCTCTCTCTGCCGGTCTGGTTACTGGCCAGAACATCCGTTTCAGTGATCCCGAAACCGTTATCAAGAATGAGTTCTGGGGCAACCTGTATGCGGAAGGCGGTTCATCCTTCTTCTGCGAAAAACCGTTTACCAGCAAGGGCTTTGTGCTGACCGACGGTTATATCTACCCGCTGGCCGATGTGCGTTCCGCCCTGGATTGCGGTACTACATCGCAGTGCAAGCGGGACAACCGCTACCGGCAGATTGCCTCGGATTTGCACAATATGGTGCCTGTAACCAGTCGGATAGAGATGCGTCGCCGCAATGCCCGCTATGAAAACATTGGCGCCAGCGCCCAACCGGATGACTGCGGTATTCGTGAAAGCACCCAGTTTTTCGAGCCACCCGAGCATGCCAAGGGTGATGTGGCCCGGACCATGGCGTACATGGTTGATACGTACGATTTGCCGTGGCTGGGGGCTACTACGCTGTTTCAGGGCTGGAACGAGATGGATCCGCCGGATGATGGCGAGTTGGCGCGGCACAGCCGGATTGCCGAGATTCAGGGTAATGAGAATCCCTTTGTGGTTAATCCCGGGCTGATTAGTCGGCTCTGAGATTGTTGATCTCCCCTTGGGAGTAAGCACCAGTCAGGGGGTAGCTTTCCAAAACACGCTGTGGATACGTCCGTGTACGCTCTGCTCCGCCATCCCTGGCTCCGCAAGGTTTTGGAAAGCTACCCCCTGACTGGCGCCCGCACTTCTGAGATCAGCTCCGCAAGGTTTCGGAAGGGCCTCCCCGATCCAATGCCCGGACATTTCAGCTAGCATCAAACAAAAAAGCAGGCCACCTGGGCCTGCTTTTTTGCTTTCTGGAAGAACGAAACCTGTATCAGATTTCGTTAGCCGCCAGGGCCATCATGGCCTCACTGCCACTGCGAATGCCTTCGGCCAGGGACACGGTCTTTGGCAGCAGGCGGTCGAAGTAGAAGCGGGCTGTTTTCAGCTTGCCGGTGTAGAAGCCGGAGGTGTCAGCCTCTGCCTTCGGAGCGGCGGCTTTGACGGTTTTGGCCCACATGTACGCCAGGGCGGTGTAGCCGAACATGTCGAGGTAATCGACTGCAGCGGCGCCGATGGCGTTGGGGTTGTCGCCGGCTTGTTTGATGACGTGTTCGGTAACGTCGGACAAGCGCTCGACAGCAGCCGCCAGCGGCTCAAGGTAGGGCTTGAGGGCGGCGTCGCCGGTGTTTTCTTCGATGAAGGTGGCTACGTCCTGTACGAACAGTTCGTACAGCTGGCCCTGGCTGCCAACCACTTTACGACCCATCAGGTCCATGGCCTGGATGCCGTTGGTGCCTTCGTAGATCTGGGTGATGCGGCAGTCGCGTACCAGCTGCTCCTGGCCCCACTCGCGGATGAAGCCGTGGCCACCGAAGACCTGCTGGCCGATGATGGTGGTTTCCAGGCCGCGGTCGGTCAGGAAGGCCTTGGCGACGGGGGTCAGCAGGGCAACCATGCCTTCGGCGTGTTTGCGCTGTTCGTCGTCCTGGGAGTACTTGGAAATATCCAGCCACTGGGCTACGTAGGTAGAGAAGGCACGGCCGCCTTCCACATAGCTCTTCATGGTCAGCAGCATGCGGCGTACGTCCGGGTGTACCAGGATCGGGTCCGCGGCTTTTTCGGGCTGCTGGGCACCAGTCGGCGCACGGCTCTGGATACGCTCGTTAGCGTATTCGCGGGCGCTTTGCAGGGAAGCTTCGGCGGCGCCGATGCCCTGGATGCCCACACCCAGGCGCTCGTAGTTCATCATGGTGAACATGGCGGCCAGGCCTTTGTTTTCTTCACCAACCAGCCAGCCCTTGGCGCCGTCGAAGTTCATCACGCAGGTAGCTGAGCCTTTGATACCCATCTTCTTCTCGATGGAACCGCAGCTGAACTGGTTGCGCTCGCCCAGGGAACCGTCGTCATTCACCATGAACTTGGGCACCAGGAACAGGGAGATGCCTTTCGGTCCCTTGGGAGCATCCGGCAGTTTGGCCAGCACCAGGTGGATGATGTTCTCCGCCATGTCGTGCTCGCCCCAGGTGATGAAGATCTTGGTGCCAGTCACGCTGAAAGAGCCGTCGTCATTGGGCTCGGCCTTGGTGCGGATAATGCCCAGGTCGGTACCGGCGTGGGGCTCGGTCAGGTCCATGGCACCGGACCATACGCCGGAATACATGTTGGGCAGGTACTTCTCTTTCAGCTCCTGGCTGCCGTGGGCGTCCAGGGCCAGGCAGGCGCCGGCGGTGAGCATCGGAGCCAGGCCGAAGGCCATGTTGGCGCCCTGCATCATTTCTTCAAACTGGGCTACCAGAGTCTTGGGCATACCCATGCCACCAAACTCCGGGTTGCCACCCAGGCCGTTCCAGCCACCCTCAACGATGGTCTGGTAGGCTTCCTTGAAGCCTTCCGGGCTGGTTACTTCGCCTTCATTCCACTTACAACCCTGCTCGTCCGCTTCGCGGTTCAGGGGCGCCAGTACGCCGCCGGTGATCTTGCCAGCTTCTTCAAGAATCGCGTCGGCAGTGTCCGGGTCTACGTTTTCGGCAATCTTTGGCAGAGAGGCCCAGAGTGCGGGCGCGTCGAACACTTCGTTCAATACAAAACGCATGTCACGAAGGGGTGCCTGATAATCAGCCATGTATAACTCTCCAGAAATTCAGTCAGTCACTTGGGGAACCGGGTAACAACGCCTTCTGTGTAAAGGTCTTCGGGTTCGCCCGCTCGGCTATGTGTCCGAAACAAGGTTGTTATTCTGTGGCCCGCCATTCTACCTCAAACGTGCCACCAAACTCATGAAAAAAGCCCGCCTCCGAGCGGAGAACGGGCTTTTGCTGTGCCTTCAACCAGATAGCAACCCCGTCTTAGATAACGAAGGCTTCTTCCGGCATATCCAGCAGGCTGTCTGCACCGGCCAGCATGGTTTCTGCGTGGGTCTTGGTGCGCGGCAGCAGGCGCTTGAAGTAGAAGCGCGCAGACTGAACCTTGGCGTTGTAGAACATCTCCTCGGAGGTGCCTTCGGCCATCTTGTCCAGTGCCACCTTGGCCATACGGGCCCACAGGTAAGCGAAGACTGCGTAACCGGAGTACATCAGGTAGTCCACCGCAGCGGCACCGACTTCCTCGCGGTTCTTCATGGCGGTCATACCAACCTTCATGGTCAGATCGCCCCACTCCTTGTTGATCGCAGCCAGCGGCTCGATGAACTCTTTCAGCTGCTCGTTGTCGGCGTTCTCTTTGCAGAATACGTGAACCTGCTTGGTGAACACTTTCAGAGCTTCGCCCTGGGTCATCAGAACCTTACGGCCCAGCAGGTCCAGCGCCTGGATACCGGTAGTACCCTCGTAGATCATGCCGATGCGGGAATCACGAACGTTCTGCTCCATGCCCCACTCGGCGATGTAACCGTGGCCACCAAACACCTGCATGCCCAGATTGGCAGATTCGTAACCGATCTCGGTCAGGAAGGCCTTGGCGATCGGAGTCAGGAAGCCCAGCAGCGCATCGGCGTGCTTGCGCTCTTCCTCGGTCTTGCCGGAGTGAACCACGTCCACTTGCTGGCCAGCCAGGTAGATCAGGGCGCGGGCGCCTTCTGCTACAACCTTCTGGGTCAGCAGCATGCGGCGTACGTCCGGGTGCACGATGATCGGATCAGCAATGCCGTCCGGGTTCTTCGGACCACTCAGGGAACGCATGGCCAGACGCTCCTTGGCATAGGCCAGGGAGCCCTGGAAGCCCAGCTCGGCAGAACCCAGTCCCTGGATGGCAGTACCGATACGGGCAGTGTTCATGAAGGTGAACATGCAGTTCAGGCCTTTGTTCTCCGGCCCGATCAGCCAGCCCTTGGCACCGTCGAAGTTCATCACACAGGTCGCGTTACCGTGGATACCCATCTTGTGCTCCAGGGAGCCACAGGAAACCGCGTTACGCTCGCCGGCAGAACCGTCTTCGTTCGGCAGTTGCTTGGGCACGATGAACAGGGAGATACCCTTGGTGCCTTCCGGTGCGCCCGGCAGACGGGCCAGTACGATGTGGACGATGTTCTCGGCCATGTCGTGCTCACCGGCAGAAATGAAGATCTTGGTACCGGTAATGCTGTAGGTGCCGTCAGCGTTCGGCTCGGCCTTGGTGCGCAGGGTGCCCAGGTCAGAACCACAGTGCGGCTCGGTCAGACACATGGTACCGGTCCACTCACCGCTGATCAGCTTGGTCAGGTAGGTCTGCTTCTGCTCTTCGGTGCCGTGGGCTTCGATGGTGTTGGTAGCGCCGTGGCTCAGGCCCGGGTACATACCCCAGGACCAGTTGCAGGTGCCAACCATTTCACTGACCACCAGGCCGATGGAGTGCGGCAAGCCCTGGCCACCGTAGTTGGGGTCGGCAGTCATGGACGGCCAGCCACCTTCAACGTACTGCTGGTAAGCTTCTTTGAAGCCGGTCGGGGTTTTCACACCGTCTTCGCTCCAGGTACAGCCTTCCTGGTCACCTACCTGGTTCAGCGGAGACAATACCTGCTCACAGAACTTGGCGCCTTCCTGGATGATGGCATCAACCATATCCGGAGTCGCGTCTTCAGCACCTTCCAGATTGGCGTAGTGCTGCTCGCTGTTCAGCAGCTCGTTCATTACGAATTTAATGTCACGCAGGGGCGCTTTGTATTCAGGCATGGAATCCACCTCGGTTTGGTCTCGGCTGAATGCAGTAACAGCCTTCGGCCTTGGGTTTGCTCAGACACCACGATGCGCTGCACCGCGGCCTTAATTAAACACTTGTTTGAAACATACGTTTTGAGGCACGGAATTGTCAATAGCCCTGAGCAAATTTTGTGTGGCCCAGCCTGCAGAACCTGTCAGCCGTCAAATAACGGCGAGATATTCAGAAACTCCGCCAGCCGGGCCGGTAGGCGCTCGGTTGCTGTGTCATCAAGGCGGGGTAATATGCCCAGACACGGCGCCGGAATATGGTTCACCAGGTAACCGAGGGTTTCCTGTTCGCAACTCATGGTTTCCGGCTCCGGGTGGTTGGCAACCCAGCCGGCTACCGTCAGGCCGTCATTCTGAATGGCCTCCACCGTGAGCATGGCGTGATTGATGCAACCGAGCTTGAGAGGGACCACCAGGACCACGGGCAGTTTCAGCTCGCGGGGCACCGCTGCATAGGTTTCGCGGTCGTTCAGAGGAACCCGCCAGCCGCCGGCGCCTTCCACCAGCATAAGATCGGCCGGGCGAATCTGCATTCCGCGGCAAAAGCCGACCAGCCGCTGGGCGCTGAGTTGTTTGCCGGCTTGCTGGGCGGCTACGTGGGGGGCTATGGCGGGTTCCATGGCGATGGGGTTGATGGCGTCGTAGGCCAGTTGTTCGGTCATGGCCGCTTGCAGCATCAGTGCGTCTTCATTGCGCAGCCCGTCGGGGGTCTGGTCGCAGCCCGACGCAATGGGCTTCATGGCCAGGGTGCGTTTACCCTGGGCCTTGGCGGCCTCAAGGATGGCGGCGGCTACGATGGTTTTGCCTACGCCGGTGTCGGTGCCTGTTACGAAGTACGTTTTCTTAGCCACTGTCTGGGGTCCTCTTTAATCAAAATCTCGGTGCATATTCCGCCTGTGGCGCTGCTACTCAGGTGCAAGACGAGGGTGTGGGCAGGTCTTTCCGGGACACGCTCGAGACGTCCTTGTGCGCTTAGCTTTCGCCATCCATGGCGAAAGATAGTCCCGGAAAGACCTGCCCACACCCTCTCCGCAAACGTTTGTGTTTGCCGTCCTGCTGATGGTCAATTTGTGGATTACTTGAAAACGACTCTCAGGTTGCCTTTGTCCAGTACAACCATCCAGCGTGATAACTGGCGATGATTTCGCCATAGCCCTGTTTTGGATAGGCCGCGCACATCGCTTTGAACCTTCCCGGAGCGGTAACGGTTCTGCGTCGCTCTTCGCCTTTGAACACGGCACCCAGGTGCTTGAGCTCACGGTTCAGGGCCATGGGGGAATCATAGGGCAAGGTGAGGGTTGCCGTCTCGAGGGTGGAACCGGGGAGTTGCCGGCTGGTTAATTGCTGCCAGTCGGTATGGTGGGTAAAACGGTTTACGTGGGGTTGGCCGGGGTCGGCCTCGGCCCAGGCTTGTTTGAGCTCTTCCAGGGTGCCGTGCAGCAGGGTGGAGATGGCGAGGGTGCCGCCGGGTTTGAGGATTCTTTGGCATTCCGCCAGCACGGTTTCAGGGCGGGCGCTCCACTGGATCATCAGGTTGCTGAAGATCAGGTCGGCGCTGTTGTCCGCCAGCGGGAGCTGTTCGGCGTCTGCGTTGAGCCAGGTGATGGTTTCGGGGCTGCGGGCTTGGGCCTGTTGCAGCATGCCGGGGGCCAGGTCTGCGCCGGTGATGGCGGCGTTCGGGTATTGGTTTGCCAGTTTGCGGGTGAACCAGCCGGTGCCGCAGCCGAGGTCCAGGATGCTTGCTGGCTCGAAATTTTCGGGAATGCGGGCGAGCATGGTGTCGCCCATGGCTTTTTGCAGGCGGGAGGCGCTGTCGTAGGTTCCGCTGGCGCTGCCGAAGCCCCGGGCGATGCAGGCTTTGCTGCCGGTTCCGCCTTCGGAACGGGCTATTGCCGTCAGATCGCTATAGGCACTCATACCGCCACCGACTCCTGAACGGCCTGCTCCGGTAACAGGGAGCGGCACTGGGCCAAGGCTTTCAACAACCGATCAACCTGCGCTTCCGAATGCGCGGCGCTCAGGGTCACCCGCAACCGGGCTTCGCCTTCCGGCACCGTGGGCGGGCGGATGGCGGTGACCAGTATGCCCTGCTCCTCCAGCGCCCGGCTTAGTGCCAGTGCGGCATGATTATCACCCACCATGATGGGCTGGATGGGCGTGTACGAGGGCATCAGCTGATAACCCAATTCCTGCGCACCGGCACGGAACCGGGCAATCAAGGCCTGTAAATGTGACCGGCGCGCATCATCCCGCTCGATCAGATCGATACTGGCGCAAGTCGCTTTCGCCAGTGCCGGCGGCATGGCGGTGGTGTAGATGTATGTGCGCGCCTTCTGCACCAGGTAATCCATCAACACCTCCGGCCCGGCCACAAACGCCCCGCTGGTGCCCACGGCCTTGCCCAGGGTGCCAATCAAAACCGGCGCATCCGCCTCCGACAACCCCGCCGCCAGCACACTGCCCCGCCCCTGCGGGCCAAGCACACCAATACCGTGGGCATCGTCCACCACCAGCAAGGCGTCATGGGCCTTACACACCCGGGCAAGCTCCTTCAACGGCGCCACGTCCCCGTCCATACTGAACACGCCATCGGTTACCACCAGCTTGTGGCCCGACGTCTCCGCCAGCATCGCCTCCAGCGCAGACACATCTCCATGGGCATACCTGCGCACCTTCGCCCGGCTCAGAACGCAGCCATCGATAATCGAAGCATGGTTCAACCGATCCGAAAAAATCGTATCCCCCCGCCCCGCCAACGCTGAAATCACACCCAGGTTGGCCATGTATCCAGTCGAGAAAAACAACGCTGAACTACGCTGCGTGAACTCCGCCAGCCGCTGTTCCAGCTGATGATGGGCGTCGTGATGGCCGCAAACCAGGTGAGAAGCGGCGCCGCCCAGACCGGTTTCTGGCAACGTATCCCGCAGCGCTGCGATGTTTCCTGCGTGATTCGCCAGCCCCAAATAATCGTTACTACAGAACGACAGCAGCGGCTTCCCGTCAGCGACCAACTCCGGCTGCTGCGGCCCCGTCACCAGGCGCCGGCTCCGGTACAAACCGGCTTGTTTTCGCTGCTCAATCTCAGCCCGAAAGTCACGCATAAATTCCATCACCCAATACGGAGAAAACCGAGCCTGCATACAACGCCTGTCGCGCCAAACCGGATAGGGCTTTCCGGGACACGCTCAAGACATCCCTGTGCGCTTAGCTTTCGCCATCCCTGGCGAAAGATAGTCCCGGAAAGCCCTATCCGGTTCGCCGCTCACTTGGGGCGTAGCCTGCAGGGTCACAATCGCCCAGGTTTACTGGCCGCGGGGCGGGGTCCCCTTTCCGGGACCATAGAGGGCCATGGATGGCCCGACCTGAGCGCACAGGGACGTCTTGAGCGAGTCCCGGAAAGGGGACCCCGCCCTGCGGCCCTGCACCGTGAGCCCCGGTGAAAGGCCAAGACCAAAGTCAGACTGAGGCAGCCGACTCCCGACTCGCGTCATAGAACAGATGCCGCGTAGCCTCATACTCGACGGCATCAGACAGCGCCTCCACCTCCTGCTCCTCCGTAGCACACTGCTCCCGCTGCTCTGGCCGGATACCCAACTTACGGAACAACTGCATATCCGCATCCGCCTCAGGGTTGGACGTGGTCAGAAGTTTCTCGCCGTAGAAGATGGAGTTGGCACCCGCCATAAAGCACAGCGCCTGCATCTGCTCATTCATCTGCTCCCGCCCCGCAGACAAGCGAACATGGGACGCCGGCATCAGAATCCGCGCCACCGCGATTATCCGAACAAACTCGAAGGGGTCCAGGTCGTCTACATTCTCCAGCGGCGTGCCCTTCACTTTCACCAGCATATTCACCGGCACACTCTCCGGATGCTGGGGCAGGTTCGCGAGCTGAACCAGCAGCCCTACCCGGTCGTCTTCGTCTTCGCCCATACCCATAATGCCGCCGCAGCACACCTTCATGCCGGCCTTGCGCACGTTATCCAGGGTATCCAGCCGATCCTGGTAGGTTCGGGTGGTGATGATGTGGTTGTAGTACTTCTCGGAGGTGTCCAGGTTGTGGTTGTAGTAGTCCAGCCCGGCCTCGGCCAGCTCCCGGGCCTCCTCCTCTTTCAGCATGCCCAGGGTCATGCAGGTTTCCATGCCCAGGGATTTCACCTGCTTTACCATATCCAGCACATACGGCATGTCTTTCCTGGACGGGCTGCGCCAGGCGGCACCCATGCAGAACCGGGAGGCGCCCTTCTCTTTGGCTGCGCGGGCTTCTGCGACCACTTTTTCGATTTCCAGCAGCTTTTCCTTTTCCAGCCCGGTGTTGTAATGACCGCTCTGGGGGCAGTACTTGCAGTCCTCCGGGCAGGCGCCGGTTTTGATCGACAACAGGGTGCTGACCTGCACTTCGTTGGGGTCGAAATGCTCCCGGTGAACCGTCTGGGCGCGGAACAGCAAATCGTTGAACGGCAAGTTGAAAAGATCCCGGGCTTCCTGAAGCGTCCAGTCGTGACGGAGGGCAGTAGCGGTCATGGCAAAGTCCTGTTAACCTTCGCAAGGTTTTTGGTTTACGGATAAACCGCGATGATAAACGGACTGAAATCGCTGTCAACCCTGATCAGCCAAAAGGTTAACAGCGCAAAACGAGGTGGCCGCTGCGTCACCTGTCTTTCGCCCCATGCCAGCTTCGGGTTGTGCCAGGGCTGTCGGGACGACCTTCCAGCCATTCGCTGGGCCTGCCACACCTGTGCGTTGCCGCTGCCCTTTGCCACCCCCGGGCTCCAGTGCGGGGAATGCCAGGTGGCAAAACCACCCTTTTCCCGCGCACTGATTCCCTGGCGCTACCAGTTCCCGGTAGACGGCATGATCGGCCGCTACAAGTACAACGGCCACCGAAAGTTTGTGCGGCCACTTCTGGCCGGCTTCGGTGAGTTTCTCGAACAACAACTGGCTGCCGATCAACGGCCCGATGCCCTTATTCCCGCCCCCATGCACTGGTCACGCAGGTGGCAGCGAGGCTTCAACCAGGCCCGGGATATTGCCGAGTTCGTCGGTTCACAGCTGGATATTCCGGTCGCTGGCGATGTGGTTCGGCGTCGACGGCGGGTAACGGCCCAGCGGACACTGAACCGGGCCGAACGGCTGGTCAACCTGGCGGGGGTTTTTGAGGTGTGCGGGCCGGTGCCGGCGCGGGTCGCCATAGTGGATGACGTGGTGACCACCGGGGCAACGGCGAAGCTGCTGGCTGATGCGCTCCGCGACGCCGGTGCCCGGGATATTCAGGTCTGGGCCCTGGCACGAACTCCGGGTTAGGTATCCGCAAGCAACGATTTCACATACCCGGCGATGGCCAGGCTGGACGTGAGCCCCGGGGACTCTATGCCGAACAGGTTAACCAGCCCGGCCAGGCCATGTTGCTGGGGGCCATCGATACGGAAATCGAAGAAGCCGCCCTCAGGGCCGGTAAGCTTGGGGCGGATACCGGCGTAGGCGGGTTGCAGGCGACCGGCGTCCATGCCCGGCCACCAGGCCCGGATACCTTCCACAAATCGATGCACCCGTTCCGGGTTGACGGTGTAATCTTCGGAATCAATCCACTCTACGTCCGGGCCAAAGCGCGCCTGGCCGGCCAGGTCTAGGGTCAGGTGCACGCCGAGGCCACCCGGTTCTGGCAACGGATAAATCAGGCTGTCGAAAGGATGCTTGCCGTTGTAGCTGAAGTAGACGCCCCGGGCCAGCCATTGCCGGGGGCGGGCAGTATCCGGCAAGCCCTGCCAGCTACCGGCCAGGGCCGGAGCGCCGAGGCCTGCGGCATTGACCACTTCCCGGGCCTGCAGGGTTACGCCGGCAGCTCCACCAACGGTCAGGGTATGGAGCGGGCCGTTCGAGCAAACGGCCGTCACCGGGCTGCTGAGTACCAGCTGGCCACCAGCGTCTTCCAGCTCCCCCAGTAAGGACAACATCAGGCCATGGCTGTCGACAATGCCGGTTTCCGGTGACCAAAAACCAGCTTCGGCATTAATAACCGGAATTTTCCGGGTGATGTCCTGACCGGCTGCCAGCTGCAACGAAACGCCATTCAGGGCCGCCTGTTCACGAATGCCGGCCAGCTTTTCGCTCTGGGCCGCGTCTGTGGCGATGATCCACTTACCACACTTGCGGTAGCCCACCTTGCGGCTCCGGCAGTAGTCGTACAGCAGTTGGCGGCCACGCACGCAGAAGCGGGCCTTCAGGGAATCCTGCTGATAGTAGAGGCCGGCGTGGATAACCTCGCTGTTTCGGGAAGAAATGCCTTCACCAAAGCGGGGGCCCGCCTCCAGAACGATGACTTCCCGCCCGGTAGCGGCAAGCTCACGGGCAATCGCCAGCCCCACCACGCCAGCGCCGATGACGACTGTCTGTACTTTATAAACCTCTTCGCTCACGATCATTCCTGCTGTCCGGCACGGAATGCAGAAATTACCGCAGTTAGCGGGCCGTTGCATTACCTGAGCCCCCATAACAGGTATACTTTGCGCCAAATCCTGCTTCCAGTTGGGCCTTATGAACACCGAGTCTTCAGACATAGCCGCGTCTACCCACCCTTACGACAGCCTCACACCCGAAGTGATCCTGGACGCCATGGAAGACGCCGGTTTTGAAGTCAGTGGCCGGCTGTTCGCCCTGAACAGCTATGAAAACCGGGTGTACCAGGTAGGGCTGGAAGAGGGTCCGCCGGTGATCACCAAGTTTTACCGGCCGGGGCGCTGGTCAGATGCAGCCATTATGGAAGAGCACGGGTTTTCCCTGGAGCTGCAGGCCGCAGACATTCCGGTCATCGCCCCCATGATCATGGAGAACGGCGAATCCCTTGGCCGGCATGGCGACTTCCGGTTCGCAGTGTTCCCCCAGCGGGGCGGGCAGGCGCCGGACACCAGCATTACCGGCACCCTGTATCGTCTCGGCCAGTGGCTGGGCCAGATCCACAACCTGGGCGCCACCAAAAGCTTTCAGCACCGCCCCGGCTTTGATCTGGTGCAAGGCATTCAGGATCATAATGCCCTGCTGATTGAGGGTGGCTGGGTGCCCGACGATCTCCGGCCGGCATGGGACAGCCTGATTCCGGACCTGGTCAGGGGCTGCCAGCAGCGGATCGAAGAGGCCGGTGTTGTCGACACCCTGCGCATTCACGGAGACTGCCACGCCGGCAACATCCTGTGTCGTGACGAAACCATGCTGTTTGTCGACCTGGATGACTGCCGCACCGGCCCCGCGGTACAGGATATGTGGCTGCTGCTGAACGGCGAGGCCACGGAAAGGGGCAGCCAGCTGGGCGAGCTGCTGGAAGGCTATGAAATGTTCCGGGACTTCAACCGCCGGGAGCGGCACCTGATCGAACCCTTGCGCTGTTATCGGCAGATCGCCCACTGCGCCTGGCTGGCCCGGCGCTGGGAAGACCCTGCCTTCCCCCGGTTCTTCCCCTGGTTTGCCCAGCCCCGTTTCTGGTCCGACCAGGTCCTGGCATTGCGTGAGCAACTGTCGGCCCTGCAGGAGCCAGCCATTTCCCTGCCCGGGCAATACTGAATTTCGTAAAGAGGTAAGCAATGAGCGACAACGAAAACCGTTATTCCGTGCGCAGCCTGATTGTCACCGCCCTGGTGGCTGTAGTGGGCACCGTGCTGGCGCTGGAAGCCAGCGGCCGCATCGACCACTCGGACAACAAGGACCATGTGCCGGTGGGCGACTTCCAGGCCATCCACATCAAGCCGGGCGAGGAGTTCCGGATGTCCCGCAAGTCCTCCGAGTTGCATGCGGTGTGTGATAACGGTTACCTGGCCATTGCTGCCGATGTGGACCCGTCTTTCCGGGGCATCCTGGTGGACTACAAGAATCGCGGTATCCGCTGCCAGCGGCCTTCACCCACCGACAAGGACCTGGCCTCCGAACCCGCCGGAGAAGCCGGCAATGAGTGACCGCAAGCCGACACAACCGGAGCAACTGACCGACCGCCTGTTTGCCACGGAACGCAATCCGGAAGACTTCCGCTTTGATGCCTCGGTTGCTCGCGTATTCCCGGACATGATCCGCCGATCGGTGCCCGGCTACACCACCATTATTCCGATGATCGAAGTGATCACCGAGCAGTACGTGCAACCGGGTTCCCACTGCTATGACCTGGGCTGTTCCCTGGGCGCATCCACCCTGGCCATGCGCCACGGCATTCCCTACGGTGACTGCACCCTGGTGGGCGTGGACAACTCCGGCGCAATGATCGAGCGCTGCGAACATTACATTGCCCTGGATGACCACGAACTGCCGGTCACCCTCCGGTGCGAAGACATTCTGGCGACGGAACTGAGCCAGGCCTCGGTAACCACCCTCAACTTTACCTTGCAGTTTGTGCCCCCCGAACAGCGGCTGGATCTGTTGACCCGCATTGCCGATGCCACCCTGCCGGGCGGCGTGCTGATCCTGTCGGAAAAAATCCGCTTTGAATCGGATATCGAGCAGGATACCCAGACCCGCCTGCACCATGAATTCAAGCGAGCTAACGGATACTCCGACCTGGAAATCAGCCAGAAGCGGTCCGCCATTGAAAACGTGCTGATCCCGGAAACCCTGGCGGCCCACCGCGAACGACTCATGAACGCCGGCTTTGACCAGGTACTGGTGTGGTATCAGTGCTTCAACTTTGTTTCCATGCTGGCCATCAAGAACCCCTGATTCCGAGACCGACCAAGAACCATGGCAGCTTTCGACTGGCGTACCCATTTCACTCCGTTCCTGGACTACCTCAACGGCGAGAACCAACAGGTCTGGGCCAGCGTGCTCACCGGCCAACTGGTCAGCCGTTTTGAAGACAACCCCCACGGCGACATGGCCCGCTGGCAGGCCGCCCTTGACGCACTGCCATCGGTGACTGATGCCACCGTCGACCTCAACGCCTCTGCGGTGACGGTGTCAGGCCCAGAGCCTCTTTCTCCGGAGCAGGCGGAACGCCTTGAGCAAGGCCTGCGCGGCCTGATGCCCTGGCGCAAAGGCCCGTTCGAGTTTTTCGGCACCCACATTGATACCGAATGGCGTTCGGACTGGAAATGGGACCGTGTGGCACCGCACCTGGCGGACCTGAACGGGCGCACTATCCTGGATGTGGGCTGCGGCTCCGGCTATCACTGCTGGCGTATGGCGGGGGCCGGGGCAAAACGGGTGGTGGGTATCGATCCGGGACTGCTGTTCATGTTCCAGTTCCTGGCGGTAAAGGGGTATCTGGACAACGTACCGGTCGACCTGCTTCCAGTGCGCATGGAAGACCTGCCGGAGAACCTGGAGCTGTTCGATACCACCTTCTCTATGGGCGTGCTGTATCACCGCCGCTCGCCTCTGGACCACCTGCTGGAGCTGAAAGGCACCCTGCGCCGGGGCGGCGAACTGGTGCTGGAAACATTGGTGGTGGACGGCCCGGGGGGCTACAGCCTGATGCCGGAAGACCGCTACGGGCAGATGCGCAATGTCTGGTTCCTGCCCAGCTGCCCCACCCTGCTGCGCTGGCTCGACCGCACCGGTTTCCGCAATGCCCGGGTGGTGGATGTCAGCGACACCACCACCGATGAGCAGCGCAGTACCGACTGGATGCGCTTCAATTCCCTGAAAGATTTCCTGGACCCGGACGACCCCTCGAAAACCATCGAAGGCTACCCGGGGCCAAAGCGGGCAACCATCATCGCTGAAAAGCCCTGAAGTCTGTCACCCTGAAACGAAAAGAAAAGAAACGAAAAAACCGCCTGAAGCTCTCGCTGCAGGCGGTTTTTTTTACTCCCGGCCGTTACTCCCCGAAAGGATGGCGCAGGGTAATGGTCTCGATACGGTCAGGACCGGTAGAGATGATGTCGATCGGCGCTTCAATCTGCTCTTCCAGGAAGCGGATGTACGCCTTGGCGTTCTCCGGCAACTGGTCGACGCTGGTCAGGCCTACGGTGCTGTCGCTCCAGCCCGGCAGCTCTTCATACACCGGCTCGATGTCGGCATAGCTGTCACAGCCAATGGGCGGACGGGTAATCTCGCCGTTCGGCGTTTTGTAACCCACGCAGACCTTTACCGTTTCCAGGCCGTCCAGAACATCCAGCTTGGTCAGGCAGATGCCGGACACACTGTTAATCTGGATCGCGTGGCGCAGGGCCACGGCGTCAAACCAGCCACAGCGGCGGGAGCGACCCGTGGTGGTGCCCACTTCGTTACCCTTCACGGCCAGGTGCTCGCCCATGGCATCAAACAGCTCGGTGGGGAACGGACCGGAGCCCACGCGGGTGGTGTAGGCCTTGGTAATACCGAGTACGTAGTCCAGGTAAAGCGGGCCAAAACCGGAACCGGTGGCGGTGCCGCCCGCGGTGGTGTTGGACGACGTTACGTATGGGTAGGTACCCAGGTCGATATCCAGCAGCGAACCCTGGGCACCTTCGAACAGGATGTGCTCGCCGCGCTTGCGGTAGTCGTGCAGGATGTCGGTTACGTCGGCAGACATGGGCAGGATTTCCTCCGCCATCTGCATCAGCTCTTCCAGGGCCGCATCGATATCTTCCGCTTCTTCCTTGAAGTACTCGGTCAGCACGAAGTTGTGGTAAGACATGATTTCGCGCAGCTTGGCTTCAAAGTCGGCCTTGTTGCACAGATCGCCGACACGTACGCCGCGACGGGACACCTTGTCTTCGTAGGCAGGGCCGATACCACGACCGGTGGTGCCGATCTTGTCGTTACCCTTGGCGCGCTCGCGGGCCTGGTCGATACGAACATGGGTACGCAGGATAATCGGGCAGGCCAGGCTGATCTTCAGACGCTGACGAACCTGCACACCGTTAGCTTCCAGTTCACGGACTTCCTTGAGCAGGGCTTCCGGCGACAGAACCACACCGTTACCGATCAGGCACTGGACGTCCTTACGCAGAATACCGGACGGAATCAGGTGCAACGCGGTCTTCTTGCCATCGATTACCAGGGTATGACCGGCGTTATGGCCACCCTGGAACCGTACAACGGCAGACACCTTGTCTGTCAGAAGGTCGACAATCTTGCCCTTGCCTTCATCACCCCACTGGGTGCCCAGCACAACTACATTTTTACCCATGATTATCTCTCACATCAGGCAGCCCGGAGGCAGGCGCCTTGCAAATTTACGCGAAAATATCAGCAAGCAACGGGCGCTGTCTCAGCCCAGAGCTTCCAGAATCCACTGGCCGTCACGCTTGACCAGTTGCCGGTCGCAGCCCTTTGAGGCCGGATCGGTGTGTGCATCTTCAGGCAGTGCCCGAATGACGGTGTCGGTTGCCCGAAGCGCGGCGACCGCCTGCTCGAGGGCAGGATCGGCATCTGCTGGTGCCCAGACAGAGCCCGGACGCTGAACAGAGCGCTGCCCCAGGGCCACCAGGGCCCGGATATCCAGGCTGAAACCGGTCGCCGGGCGGGCGCGGCCGAAATCGCTGCCGATGGCGTCGTAGCGACCACCCTTGGCAACCGAGTCGCCGTGGCCGGGCACATAGGCAGCAAATACCAGGCCGGTGTGATAGTTGTAGCCGCGAAGCTCGCAGAAATCGAAGCCAAGGCTCACTTCCGGATAGTCCCTCTGCAGCATGTCTGCCACCCGGGACAACTGGTCCAGGGCAGCATCCAGGGCATCGGAAGCGCCACCCAGAATACTGCGGGCTTCATCCAGCGCTTCCACGCCACCGTTTACCCGAGCCAGCTTGCGCAGGCGCGCACCGGCTGAGCCTTCGGCGCAATCGCCCAACAGTTCATCCAGTTCAGGCACCGACTTGCGCGCCATGGCATCAAACACCGAGGCTTCGGTGTCTTTGTCAAAGCCGGCCGCAGAGATCAGGCTTTCGTAGATGGAAACATGGGCAAGGTCCAGGTGCACCCGGGGCAGGCCAGCCAACCGGAGGGCCTCCAGCATCAGGCTGATCACTTCCAGGTCTGCAGATTCAGAGGCACTGCCAAACAGTTCGCAACCGGCCTGGATCGGCGTACGGCCGGTCAGCATGTGGCGCGGGCGGGTATGCAGAACATGGCCGGCGTAGCACAGGCGGGTAATACCGTCCTGACCCAGCGTGTGGGCATCAATGCGGGCGGCCTGGGGCGTCATATCGGCGCGCACACCCATCATCCGGCCAGTCAGCTGGTCGGTGAGCTTGAAGGTTTGCAGTTCCAGGTCGTGTCCGGTGCCTGTAAACAGGGACTCGAGATATTCGATCAGCGGGGGAATTACCAGTTGGTAGCCCCAACGCTGGCAGGTGTCCATTACTTCCCGGCGCAGGGATTCGATCTGTCCGGCCAGCGGTGGAAGAATATCTTCGACACCATCTGGCAGTAACCAGCGATCAGATACAGTCATGAGATTCGGTTGTCCGTTTTTCCCTTTCCGGCCACGTGCCGGGGGAATGACTCAGGGTTCAGGATGAGCGGGCCAAAAATACCCGCACAAAACCGCCAGAATTCTACACCCTTGGCAGACACAAAAAAACCGGAATACCTGAGTATTCCGGTTTTCAGTGCCTGCGGGCCGATCAGTTGGCGCCGGCAGGGTCCTTCAGGAACTTCATGAAGTTGCTGTCGGAGTCGATGACCATGATGTCATCCTTGCCGGCGAAGGTGTTCTGGTACGCCTGCAAGCTACGGTAAAAGCTGTAGAATTCTTCGTCAGCACCGTAGGAGTCCGCGTAGATCCGGGCGGCTTCACCGTCACCCTCACCGCGGGTTTCCTCAGCTTCGGCAAAGGCCGTTGCCAGGATAACGGTTTGCTGACGGTCCGCATCAGCACGGATACCTTCAGCCAGCTCCTGGCCCCGGGAACGGAATTCCTGGGCCAGCTTCTGGCGCTCGGTCGCCATCCGGCGATACACGTTCTCGCTGACGGAGCCCGGCAGTTCGATGGCCTTGACCCGGATATCCAGGATTTCGATACCGAATTCCTTGATGGCCGTTTCGTTGGCACGGTCCCGCAGGGTGTGCATCAGCTCATCACGCTGGCCGGATACCACCTCGTGCATGGTGCGGATACCGAACTCGTCACGCAGGCCGTTGTCCACGCGGGACAGGATCAGCGTCTGGGCACGGAACTCGTCACCACCGGTAGCCCGGTAGAACTGGTCTACGTCACGGATTTTCCAGGCCACGTAGGAGTCCACATCCAGGGGCTTCTTCTCCACCGTCAGGTACTGGCGGGAGGGAAGGTCCATGGTCAGCACCCGGATATCGAACTCACGGATCTGGTCGATCACCGGCACCTTGAAATGGATGCCTGCCTGGATGTTGGTTTCCACCAACTCACCGAAACGCAGTTTCACGCCACGGTGGGTTTCGGGAATGATGTACACGCTGGACAGCACGAGCAGGACAACAATAAGGGCGCCTGCAAGACCCACTACACCTTTAGGTCCCATGGCTTATCTGCTCCTCCGGATGTTGGTGTCCTGACGGGTACGCAGTTCCTGCAGTACCTGGTCGGTCAGTGTCTGGATATCGAGCTGCTGGTTACCGGAACTGTTCGCCGGCAGGCGACCCTGAGTCAGACGATCCAGGGGCAGGTACATCATGTTGCCGCTGCTTTCGGTGTCGACAAAAATCTTGCTGCTGTTACCCAGAACCTGTTCCAGGGCCTGGATGTACATACGCTCACGGGTAACCGCCGGGGCGTTTTCATACACGGCAAGCAACTGATTGAAACGCGCGGTTTCACCACGGGCCCGCTCGATCACCTCTTCCTTGTAGGCGCTGGCTTCTTCAATCATGCGCTGGGCCTGGCCCCGGGCTTCCGGAACAATCTTGTTACGGTAGGTTTCCGCTTCTTCCTTCAGGCGCTGCTCGTCTTCACGGGCACGCTGAACTTCACGGAAGGCGTCCTGCACCGGTCCCGGAGGCTGGGTGCTTTCCACGTTGACACGAACGATCTCAAGACCCGCGCCATAGTCACGCAGGAAGCTCTGCAACCGCTGTTCAACCCGCACAGCCAGCTCGGCACGGCCTTCGGTCAGTACGTCATCCAGGGATGAACTACCCACTTCATGGCGCAGGGCACTGTCGGTGGCAAAGGCCAGGGCCTGGTTGGAATCCCGGATGTTCAGCACGTAGGCCTTGGCATCACCCACCCGGTACTGGACCTGAAGGTCCACGGTCACCAGGTTCTCGTCCTGGGTCAGCATCTGGCCGGAGGACTGGGCAGTACGTACGTTCGTTACCCGCACCTTGTAAACGTTATCAATCAACGGCACCTTGAAGCGCAAGCCCGGGCTCTCGGTACGGCTGTATTCACCGAAACGCAGCACAACGGCGCGCTCCTGTTCGTCTACGGTGTAGAACGACTGGTAAATCACGTAACCGACAACCAGGATCGCTGCGATGGCCAGGATGGCACCAAAGCCACCACTGCTACCGCCCGAGCTACTGCCGTTGTTGCCGGAGCCAGAGCCGCCTTTGCCGCCCAGCATCCGGTTGAGTTTGTCGAGGCCCTTTTTCAGAGCTTCGTCGAGGTCTGGCGGACCCTGATCATTGCCGCGACGACCACCGGTCCCCCAGGGATCGTTGTCGTTGCGGTTTCCACCCGGTTCGTTCCAGGCCATAGTTCTCTCCGTTCGTGTTTTATCGAATGGCTGCAAATACTAGGGATTTATCCTGCCCCCGGCAATAGCCGGGTGGATTCAGGCGATCCGCTGCTCAAGGCGTATGGCGTCTTCACGCACCCCTGCCCGGCTCAGCAGTTGCTGCCAGTCCCGGTTCTGCAATCTTACTTCTACTACCGATTCACCGGTGTCCCGATGCTCCTCACTCAGCACCGAGCCGGCTTCGTGCAGCAATGCCCGAAGCTTGCCATCGGCCGGCCCGAGCACAACAAAGTGATGCACGACGTCTTCTGCGAGCCGCTCGACAATGGCATCGAACAGCAAGTCCAGACCAGCGCCGGTGACCGCCGATACCCAGGCCCGCACCGGAATACCTTCTTCGTTACGGTCTACCCTGGGCTCGAAATCTTCCAACAGGTCAATCTTGTTGAACACCTGCAACTGGGGAATCTCATCGGCGCCGATTTCTGCCAGCACTTCTTCGACCTGCTCGATGTTTTCATCACGACGATCGTCATGACAATCGATCACATGCAGCAGGATCGTCGCCTGGATAGTTTCTTCCAGCGTCGCGCGGAAGGCTTCCACCAGCTTGTGAGGCAAGTGCCGGATGAAGCCCACCGTGTCCGCCACTACGACCGGCCCTATGTCCGGAAGTTCCAGCCGGCGCAGGGTCGGGTCCAGGGTTGCGAACAACTGGTCTGCAGCATATACGCTGGAAGTTGTAATCCGGTTGAACAGGGTGGATTTGCCGGCGTTGGTGTAGCCCACCAGGGACAGGGTCGGGATATCTGCCCGCTTCCGGGCACGGCGGCCCTGGTCCCGCTGTTTACGAACCTTTTCCAGCCGCTTGTGGATGGATTTGATGCGTTCACGCAGCAGCCGGCGGTCGGTTTCGAGCTGGGTTTCACCCGGGCCGCGCAGGCCGATACCGCCCTTCTGGCGTTCCAGGTGGGTCCAGCCCCGTACCAGCCGGGTCGACATATGCTCGAGCTGGGCCAGTTCTACCTGCAGCTTACCTTCGTGGGTGCGGGCACGCTGGGCAAAGATATCCAGGATGACCCCGGTACGGTCCAGTACCCGGCACTGCAACTCCCGTTCGATGTTGCGCTCCTGGCTGGGGCTCAGGGCGTGGTTAAACAGCACCACATCGGCCTCGCTGGCGGCAACCGCATCACGGATTTCCTCCAGCTTGCCCTCCCCTACGAACAGCCGGGGGCTGGGCTGCTTCCGCGTTCCGGTTACGCTGGCAACCGGCTCAACGCCGGCCGAGGTAACCAGTTCCCGGAACTCGCCCGGGTCTTCAGTGTCTTCGTGGGCGGTAAAATCGATGTGGACGAGAACCGCCCGTTCTCCGACGTCAGGACGTTCAAACAAGATTCGGTCTACTCCATAAAAACAAACACCCGCGGCCACTCCAGCTCAAGGGCTGTCCTGGAACGCGGGTGTTAAAACCGGAAACTCCGGAGGTATCAGTCTTCAGACTCTTCCTCTCCTGCCACGGTCGCTTGCGGCAGACGCACATTGCGGGCCGGTACCACGGTAGAAATAGCGTGCTTGTAAACCATCTGGCTGACAGTGTTCTTCAGCAGGATTACGAACTGGTCAAAGGATTCGATCTGGCCCTGCAGCTTGATGCCGTTTACCAGAAAGATAGAAACCGGAATGCGTTCCTTGCGCAGAGCGTTGAGGTAAGGGTCTTGTAAGGAATGCCCTTTTGACATGTTTATTCTCCTGTTTATAGGTAAGTGCAGATCGTCATTTTTCAGAATTAAATGTGGTGGGTAGTCCGGACTTTTTCAAGGTTTCCAGCACCACTTGCGGATCACCGCTGTTCAGCCAGTGCAAATCCGGCCATTTTCGCAACCAGGTAAGTTGGCGCTTTGCCAGCTGGCGGGTAGCCGCCACGCCCCGGTTTACAAAGGTTTCGTAGTCACAATCGCCAGCCAGGTATTCCCATGCCTGTCGATAGCCCACGCAACGCATGGACGGCAGCTCCGGGTTCAGGTCTCCCCGGGCCATCAGGCGCCGGACTTCTTCCAGAAAACCGGACTCCAGCATCAGCAGGAAACGTTTTTCGATTCTCTCGTGAAGAACCTTGCGCTCCTCGGGGGCCAGAGTAAACTGGAAAACAGTATACGGCAGGTCGCCGGTTTCGTCTGCCTGCCACCTGGTGAAATACGTGTAATCCTCAATACCGGACCGCTGTTGCTGTGCAGAAGTTCCCGACTCTGCCTGCCAGAGTTCAGAAATCGGCCGGCCGGTCAGGCGAATCACCTCGATGGCACGCATCAGGCGCTGGCGATTATTGGGGTGAATCAGCTCAGCCGCCACCGGGTCCTTAGCCGAAAGCTCATCATGCAGGTGCTGCCAGCCAAGGGATTCGGCTTCCTGCTCGATTTGCCGGCGCAACTCCGGGCTGGCAGAGGGCAAACCGGACATGCCGTGCAGCAAGGCCTTGAAGTACATCATGGTGCCGCCCACCAGCAGCGGTATTCGCCCGCGGCGGGTTATATCGGCCATTTCTGCCAGTGCATCCCGGCGAAAGTCGGCCGCCGAGTAGGTATCGGCCGGGTCGCAAATATCAATCAGGCGGTGTGGTGCCCGGGCCAGCTCTTCAGCGCTCGGCTTGGCGGTGCCGATGTCCATGCCGCGGTAGATCATGGCGGAATCGACACTGATGATCTCGCAGGGCAACCGATCGCACAGAGCCATGGCCAGGTCGGTTTTACCAGAGGCGGTGGGCCCCATCAGAAAAATGGCAGGAGGCAATGGCTGTCCGGCACCGGCGGAAGGCTGGGTCATGGCAATCAGCGCCCCCTGAGGAACAGCTTGTCCAGCTCGGACAGGGTCACCAGGGTCCAGGTAGGCCGTCCGTGGTTACACTGGCCGCTGCGTTCGGTGGCTTCCATGTCCCGCAGCAGGGAATTCATTTCAGGGATGGTCAACTGCCGGTTGGCCCGCACCGAACCATGGCAAGCCATGGTGCCCAACAATTCGTGGGTGACGGCTTCTACCCGGTCACTCTGGCCATGCTCGATCAGGTCGGCCAGTACATCCCGCACCAGCTGTTCGGTGTCGGCACCCCGCAGCAGCGCGGGAATCTGCCGAACCGCCAGGGTTTCCGGCCCGATGCGTTCAATCTGCAGGCCCAGGTGCTGCAATTCTTCCCCATGGGTTTCCGCCAGCGCCGCTTCCTTCTGGCTGACGGCAAGGGACAGGGGCACCAGCAACGGCTGGCTTTTCAGGTCCTGCTCCACCAGCGCACGCTTCATACGCTCGTAGGTAATGCGTTCATGGGCGGCGTGCATATCCACCACGATCATCCCTGCCCGGCTCTGGGCGAGGATGTAGATGCCATGTAGCTGGGCAATGGCGTAACCCAGCGGCGGTTCTTCCTCGCCATCCTGTGGCGGCGTTGGCATGGGCTGCGGTGTAAAGCCTTCAGACCGGGATGCTGTGGCCACACCACCGCCTTCGTTCAGGGAATTATAGAAAGCCATCTGGTCGCTGGCTTTCCATTCCTGCTGTGGCTGCGGGCCTCCGGCCTGTCCGAAATGTCCGTTAAAAGCAGAGGGCTGCCCGGATATCTGGTGCGACTGCGGCTGGAATGCCGGAGCGTCGGTACCCGCACCAGCAGCAGACTCCGGCTCGCGCCCGAACGATTGCGCTACGGCGCCCCGCAGGTGATCATCCGGGCGCACATCGGCCAGTGCCCGGTGCAGGGTGCGGAAAATAAAATCGTGCACCAGCCGGCCATCCCGGAAGCGCACTTCATGCTTGGTGGGGTGCACATTCACATCCACCGTGGCCGGGTCCACTTCCAGGTACAGCACGAAGGCCGGGTGACGGTTGTTGTAGAGTACATCCCGGTAGGCCTGGCGCACGGCGTGGGCCACCAGCTTGTCGCGAATAACCCGGCCGTTGACGAAGAAATACTGAAGATCCGCCTGGGAGCGGGAGAACGTTGGCAGCGCCACCCAGCCCCACAACCTCAGGCCGCTGGCCTCGGCATCGATCACCACGGCGTTGTCGATAAACTGCTGGCCGCACAGGGAACTGATGCGCCGTTCTTTATCCAGCGGCGATTCCGCCGGTCTCAGGCTCTGCACTACCCGCTGGTTGTGGCGCAGGGTAAAGCCGGCATCGAAACGGCTCAGGGCCTGCCGGCGAATGCATTCTTCCACGTGGTTGAATTCGGTTTTCTCGGTGCGCAGGAATTTGCGCCGGGCCGGGGTATTGAAGAACAGGTCCCGCACTTCCACCGTGGTGCCCACCGGATGGGCGGCCGGCGAGATTTTCGCGTCCATATCCCGGCCTTCCACTTCCACCCGGGAAGCGGCTTCCTGCGTCTCGGTTCGGGACGTCAGGGACAGGCGGGATACCGAGCTGATACTGGCCAGGGCTTCACCCCGAAAGCCGAGGGTACCCACCGCTTCGAGGTCGTCCAGGGTCAGGATCTTGCTGGTGGCGTGGCGGCTCAGGGCCAGGGGCAGGTCCGCTTCGGCAATACCGGAACCGTCATCACGAACCCGGATCAGCTTGACCCCGCCCTGCTCGATCTCGATATCTACCCGGCCGGCCCCTGCATCCAGGGCATTTTCTACCAGCTCTTTAACTACGGATGCAGGGCGCTCCACCACCTCGCCGGCGGCTATCTGGTTGGCAAGCCGGGGCGAGAGCAATTGGATGTGGGGCATAACCGGGAACTACCTCTTGATCAGGATGAGGGAATACGAATGGTTTGCCCTACCATAACACGATCATCGCTCATGCCGTTAAAGCGCATGAGCTCACTGACGGTGGTCTGATTCTGCCGGGCCACGCCCGACAGGGTATCGCCACGGCGAATCCGGTACTGGCTCACTTCCGGGCTACCCTTGTTCTGTTTTTGCCAGGCCAACAGGGTGCCTGGCGGCGGCGTGCGCCGGAAGTATTCATGAATACCATCCATGATCGCGCTCGCCAGCTTGTCGCGGTACCACTGGCTGGCCAGGTTCTTTTCTTCCTTGGGGTTGGAAATAAAGCCGGCCTCGACCAGGATCGAGGGGATATCCGGGGATTTCAGCACCACAAAGGCCGCCTGCTCCACACCGGGCTTGTGCAGCTTGGCCACGTTGCCCAGCCGGCCCAGAACCGAACTACCGACACCGAGGCTGGCATTGATGCTGGCCGTCATGGACAGATCCAGCAGTACACCGGCCAGCATTTCGTCCCGACCTTCCAGCGAAAGGCCTCCGGCACCGCCGATCAGGTCTGAACTGTTTTCACTCTGGGCCAGCCACCGCGCCGTTTCACTGGTCGCGCCGCGCTGGGACAGCGCAAACACCGAGGCTCCACTGGGTTGCGGCGTGCGGAAGGCATCCGCATGCACCGACACAAACAGGTCGGCGTTGTATTTGCGGGCCAGGACGGTGCGGTTACGTAGGCCGATGTAGTAATCCCCGGTACGGGTCAGTTTGGCGGTAAAGCCCGGCTGCTTGTTAACCAGGTCTGCCAGGGTTTTCGCCATCCTCAGAACGACGTCTTTCTCGCGGGCGCCCCGGGGTCCGATGGCGCCGGGGTCTTCGCCACCGTGGCCGGCATCAATCACCACGATGATATCCCGCTTGCCTGCAGAATCCTGGGTGACGGTGGGGCTGGTAGCCCGCTCTATGCGGCTGCCTTTCTCGTCGATCAGGTCAACCACCAGCCGGTGTCCGTATTGCTGGTTGGGCTCCAGGGCAAAGCTTCGGGGTTTGATATCACTGGCAAGATCCAGCACTACGCGCAGGTCGCTGCCATTTCGCCGCGCACTGCGAATGCGGCGAATCGGGCTGCCTTCCAGGTCCACCTTGCTAAAGTCGGTTTTCAGGGAAACATTTTTCAGGTCGATGACCAGCCGGGACGGGTCAGACAACGAAAACACGTTGTGCTCCACTGCACCGGCGGTGTCCAGCACCAGGCGGGTGTGATCCGGCGCCGGCCAGATACGCACACCTTCCACCTGGGCAGCGGCGCTGGCCAGGCTTGCAGTCATTATCAACAAGAACCCAAGTACAACTCTCATGATTCCGGCCCAATTAACTCAATTTCGTTCAGCAGGCTGGCGCCCAGTTCCGAACGTGCCCTGAGCACGACCGAACGCCCCTCGCCTTCCCGTTCCAGGTGAATCTCGATATCCGGGTCCGGCAATATGCCGTCGCCGCGCTCCGGCCATTCGATCAGGCGGAAACTGCGACTGGCGAAATAGTCACGGATACCCATGTATTCCAGTTCTTCAGGATCGCCCAGCCGGTACAGGTCGAAGTGGTAAACCGGCGGTTCCAGGTCTTCATAGGGCTCCACCAGCGTATAGGTGGGGCTTTTAACCGCGCCTTCATGGCCCAGGGCACGAATCACACCGCGGCTCAGGGTGGTTTTGCCCATACCCAGGTCGCCATCCAGAAACACCGTCAGCCCCTGCTCCGAGGACTGGGCCAGCCGGGCCAGCTCGGAGCCCAGCTTCACGGTTTCGGCCTCGCCTTCGAGAAACAACCGGCGTTCGTTGCCAAAAATACTCATCGCGCCTCCCGGTCGTCATGGAATGGCATGGTTTCAGTTTGCTTCAATACCGACGGCAAGGCATCCAGGACATCGGCCGGCACCAGGGATTTGTAGCCAACCCGTTCCGATGCCAGGTCTGCCGCTGCGAGGTGGGCAGAGGCCGCCGCAACCGTGGCCCGGGTAAAATCCTCCAGCTGGCCAAGAAACGCTCCGACCATGCCGGACAACACATCACCCATGCCTCCGGTTGCCATACCGGGATTGCCCCCGGCCACCACAAACGGCGAGTTGGACCCGTCGGTAATCACGGTTCCTGCACCTTTGAGCAGAACGATACCACCCCAAAGCTTCTGAATCCGTGTAGCCGCTCTCAGACGGTCTGCTTCAATCTCAGCCACGCTGCATTCCAGCAGCCGTGCCGCCTCTCCCGGATGCGGGGTCAGTACACGGTTGTCGGCCGTTGCCACCGCACGGGCAGCCATCAGGTTCAGGGCGTCGGCATCCAGCACCTGCGGTTTCCCGCTGTCGAGAACCTGCTGCAACATTTGCTGGCCCCAGGCCGAGCGGCCAATGCCCGGGCCACACACCACGACGTCTGCCTGCTGCAGAAGCGGCGCCAGTTCCGAACCATGAATCAGGCCATGGCACATGACATTCGGACACCGGGCCAGGGCTGCAGTCACATGCTCGGGCCGGGTCGCCAGGCTGACCAGCCCCGCACCGGAACGGGCCGCAGCCTCTGCCGCCATAATGCCGGCACCGCCAAATCCTCGATCACCCGCCACCACCAACACATGGCCAAACTGCCCTTTGTGGGCGTTCAGCGGCCGTTCGGGAAACCAGTCCCGGCACCGGGCCCAGGTTTGCAAACTTGCCAGCGGCTCACTGTTATAGCCTTGCAGTTGCTCCTGCACACCCAGGGATTCAAAAACCACCCGCCCGCAAACACCGGCACCTGCACCGGTGAACAGCCCGGCCTTGGAGCCGATAAACGTCACCGTTACCGCCGCACGAACTACTTCGCCTTCGGCCGCACCCGTCGTAGCATTCAGGCCGGAAGGCAAATCCACTGCCAGCACCGGCACCCGGGCCTGGTTTAACGCCTGGATAATGCCGGCAAACGGTTCCCGGGGGGCGCCCGCCACACCGGTACCCAGCATGGCATCCACCACCACGCCGGCAGCGGCAAGCCGTCGGGCCAGGTCACGTTCCGGCAACCCGGCGAAATCAGTCACGGCAACACCGGCCTGTTCGGCAGCCTTGAAGGCCTTGAGTGCATCCCCCGACAGCTTGCCGGCCGGGCTGACCGCCACACACTGCACCGGAATCCCCTGCTTATGGGCATTCAGGGCGATCAGGTAACCATCGCCGCCATTATTGCCAGCCCCGCACAGCACCAGAACCGAAGCGGGAGACGGCCAGTGCCGGAGCAGTTGGCGAAACGCTCCCCTGGCCGCGGACTGCATCAACTCAAAGCCATCAACACCCTGCTGATCAATAAGATACCGATCCATCGCTCGAACCGAGTCGGCGGAGTACAGGGCTTCTGGTAGACTGTCCGCGTAGCGCATGGGGCATCCCGTTAAAGAAACCGGTTTAAGAAAATTGGCCAGATACCTGTTAAGCATAGCAAAACAGGAAAAAAGGTCATAACTTAATCAAATTAAATCTCTGCAGGCTTCAAAGGCCGAAGTTACGATCATGACCAGCCAGCCCGAGACCACTGAAAATCACCCTTCCGGCACAGAACTGACCACCCTGCCGGAGCAAATCCGGCAGTGGGCAAGGGATCTCGGCTTTGCCGATGCTGGCATTACCCTGGCCGACACCGGCCCCCATGCCGAACGCCTGCAACGCTGGCTGGCCGCCGGTTACCACGGCGACATGGCCTACATGGCCGACCACGGCGACAAACGCTACACCCCGGACTCCCTGGTACCCGGCACCCTGCGGGTCATCTCCGTGCGCATGGATTACCTGCCTTCGCCCGACAACCCGAAACAAGCGCTTACTAACCGGGAAACCGCCTACATCACCCGCTACGCCCTGGGGCGGGACTACCACAAGCTGATGCGCAAACGCCTGGCAACCCTGGCCAAACAGATCGATGAAGCCGTCAGTGGCTACGACTACCGGGCCTTTGTGGACAGCGCCCCGGTCCTTGAGCGGGGGCTGGCGCAACGGGCCGGGTTGGGCTGGATCGGGAAGAATAACATGCTGATTCATCCGAAAGCCGGCTCTTACTTTTTCCTCGGGGAAATTTTCACCAGCGCACCGCTGCCGGTGGATGAGCCCTTCGAGAAACAGCACTGCGGCTCCTGCTCCGCCTGCCTGGAAGTATGCCCGACCGATGCCTTTGTTGGCGCTCACTTACTGGATGCCCGCCGCTGCATCAGCTACCTGACCATCGAACTGAAAGGCCCGATCCCGGAAGAGCTGCGCTCGAAAATGGGCAACCGGGTATTCGGTTGCGACGATTGCCAGCTGGTCTGCCCCTGGAACAAATTCAGCAAGCCCACCCGGGAAGACGACTTCCAGCCCAGACACGGCCTGGACAACACCAACCTGGCCGAGTTGTTCCTGTGGACGGAAGAGCAGTTTCTGAAAAACACCGAAGGCTCTGCTATACGCAGAACCGGCTACGAGAACTGGCTGCGCAACGTGGCGGTAGGACTGGGCAATGCCCCGAGCACCATTCCGGTGATCGAGGCACTGAAGCAACGGGCGGACCACCCGTCAGAACTGGTGCGGGAACACGTAACCTGGGCGTTGCGCCGGCACGGCCTTACAGCTTGAAGAAGTGCTCGCGGTAGTGGCGCAGTTCCTCGATGGAATCGCGTATATCGTCCAGCGCCAGGTGGCTGCCTTTCTTTCTCACACCATCCAGCACATCCGGCCGCCAGCGGCGAGCCAGCTCCTTGATGGTTGAGACGTCCAGGTTCCGGTAGTGGAAGAAAGCTTCCAGTTCCGGCATGTACTTCACCAGAAACCGGCGGTCCTGGCCGATGCTGTTGCCACACAGGGGCGATTCGCCGGCAGACAGATACTGCTTCAGGAACGCTAGCGTTTCCTGCTCGGCTTCTGCTTCACTGGTTTTGCTGTCCTTCACCCGCTGAGTGAGGCCGCTGGCGCCGTGGGTGTTGGTGCACCATTCGTCCATGGCGTCCAGCAGGCTGTCAGGCTGGTGAATGGCAATCACCGGGCCTTCGGCCACCAGGTTCAGTTCCGAATCGGTAACAATCGTGGCCATCTCGATGATCCGCTCTTTTTCCGGATCCAGGCCGGTCATCTCGAGGTCTATCCACACTAATCGGTTGTGGTCGGGCATTCGTCGTGACACCTATGCGGTTTTGGTTGGGAGTTGTCGCAGGTGTGGGTCGGTGTTCCGAAAACCGCTCCTTGCGGCACATCCATGTGGCGCTTCTGCTCCGCCATCCATGGCTCCGCAAATTTCCGGAAAGCACAACCACACCTGCACTTCGGGCTACATTGCTGGCCGCGTGTTGAGCTGAAACCCACGCCGTGGTTAGTGGTGCTGGCCGGGGACACCTTTCCGGGAGTGTCTGAAGCCAAGGATGGCTTCAGTCAAGCGCACAGGGACGTGCTCGTAGCGTCTCCCGGAAAGGTGTCCCCGGCCAGCACCTGCACCCAGGTCAGAGTCCAGACAGACATGCGCCAAACATCAGAAACTCTGCCTATTGTCCATGATTCACGTATCATGTGTCACACCACTTCCCCGGAACATTTGAGAGCCGATGGCCAAGAGAAAACTGAACAAACGCCAGCAGTGGCGCATCGAGAAAATCCAGAAAGAACGCACCGAGCGCATGGCCCGTAAGGAAAAGGCCGTGGAGGCCCAGGCCGAGGCCGGGGAATTGGGGCCGGAGCAGGAAGGGCTGGTGATTGCCCATTACGGGCAGCAGCTGGATATCGAGGCGCTGGAAGGCGAAGACACCGGGCAGGTGTTCCGGTGTTTTGTCCGGGCCAATATCGACAGCCTGGTAACTGGTGATCGGGTGGTCTGGCGACCAGGAAAGAGTGAAACCGGGGTGATTGTGGCCAGGTGCGAGCGGGACAACCTGCTGCAGCGGCCGGATAATTTCGGGGCGCTGAAACCGGTGGCGGCGAATATTGACCACATTATCCTGGTGATCGCCCCCGAGCCCGAGCCCCATGACAACCTGATTGACCGCTACCTGGTGGCTTCGGAAAGCACCGATATTCCGGCGGTGATTCTGCTGAACAAGACCGACCTGATTAACGATCGTAACCGGGAGCAGATCGAAACCCTGCTGGCCCGCTACGAAGCCCTGGGGTACCAGGTTGAACGCACGTCGGCTGTGGCCTGCGAGGGCGAAGCGGCGCCGGAGGTCGAGGCGCTGGTGCGGGACAAGACCAGTGTGTTTGTGGGGCAGTCCGGTGTGGGCAAGTCATCGATCATCCAGACCCTGCTGCCGGATGAACTGTTGCGGGTAGGCGCGGTCTCAGAGAGTACTGGTAAAGGTGTGCACACCACCACGACCGCCAAGCTGTTTCACCTGCCCGGCGGCGGTGACCTGATTGATTCTCCGGGTATCCGGGAGTTTGGCTTGTGGCATATGACACCCCAGGAGCTGGAGTACGGGTTCCGGGAGATCCGGCCACTGATTGGCCTGTGCAAGTTCCGTAACTGCCGGCACATGGGCGATCCGGGTTGCGCCCTGGAGAGGGCGGCTGCGGAGGGGGAGATTTCCACTGAGCGACTGAAGAGTTTCCACCGGATTCTGCAAGACATGGCAGAACAACAGGCCCGCGGCCTGAAGCTGCCCTGACCGTGACCTCAACAACCCTTATGGCACGAATTCATTTCTATTCGGCGGCTGCGTTTTGCTAAACTTCGCCGCTTTCCCGAGGTAAGAGACTTTCCGGATGCTTGATAAACTGTTTGTCCTGAGCCAGTACGTAACGCCGCAACTGGCGGTTTCCCGCCTGGCTGGCCGTTTTGCCGACAGCGACAAATCACCCGCATTTAAAAACCGCTTCACCCGCTGGTTTATCAATCGCTATGGCGTGGATATGAGCGAGGCGGCCGAGTCCAACCCCGAGGCCTACGCCACCTTCAACGAGTTTTTTACCCGGGCCCTGAAGCCCGGCATCCGGCCGGTCGCAGAAGCTGCCGATACCTTTGTCAGCCCGGTAGACGGCGCCATCAGCCAGATCGGCCAGGTCGGCGACGACCGGGTGTTCCAGGCCAAGGGCCAGTCTTTCAGCCTGACCGAACTGCTCGGTGGTGACGAGGAACGGGCAAAGCCTTTTGCCGAAGGCGAGTTCTCCACCATTTACCTGTCACCGAAAGACTACCACCGGGTGCACATGCCGCTGGCCGGCACCCTTCGGGAAATGGTCTACGTGCCGGGCAAGCTGTTCTCCGTTAACCCGGTAACCGCGGAAAATGTACCCAACCTGTTCGCCCGCAACGAGCGGGTGGCCTGCATCTTTGATACCGAAGCCGGCCCCATGGCACTGGTTCTGGTCGGCGCCATGATTGTCGGTAGTGTAGAAACCACCTGGGGCGGTGTGATTGCACCCAACCCCCATAAGGTATCCCACTGGCAGTATCAGGGCGACGAGGCCGTCAGCTTCGAGAAAGGCGAGGAAATGGGTCGGTTCCGGCTGGGCTCTACCGTGGTGCTGGTGATGCCCAGGGGTTCCATGAAGTGGAAGCCAAACCAGGTGCCCGGCAAAACCGTGCGCATGGGCGAAGCCTTCGGCACATTGCTAGCTTCAAAAGCCTGACCAGGGCGGCGGGTTCAGGCCCGCTCGACCGGAAATGCCAGCACCTCTTCGATGCTGGCCGCTCCCACCTTCAACATCAACAACCGGTCCAGGCCCACCGCAACCCCGGAAGACTCCGGCAAGCCGGCATCCAGCGCATCAAGAAACGCCTGGTCGACCGCCATTTCCGGTTTTCCTGCCGCCCGGCGCTGGCGGTTATCCGCCTCGAATCGTTGCCGCTGTTCCTGCGGGTCGGTCAATTCCCAGTAGCCGTTACACAGCTCCAGGCCATTGATATAAAGCTCGAACCGGTGGGCAACGGCAAAGCCGTCGTCATCGGATACCCTGGCGAGAGCTGCCTGCGAGGCCGGATAACGGGTCAGGAATACCGGGGCATCTACGCCCAGCTTCGGCTCCACCACAAAGCTCATCACCAGGTCCAGGCAGGCATCCCGCCCCATGCCGGCCAGCTGCTCCGGCTCCAGCCATTGTTCGCAATAGCGGGCCAGGTCCCGATCGCTGACTGTCATCGGGTCAAAACCGGCATAGGCCTGCACCGCATCCCGGTAGGCAAGCACCAGGGGGCGCTTGCAACCGAGCCATCCGCAGACCAGGTCCGCCACCTCGGCCATCAGCTGCCGGTCGTCAAAACCATCCCGGTACCACTCCAGCATCGAGAATTCCGGGTTGTGGCGGCGCCCGCGCTCGCCATTCCGGAACACCCGGGCAACCTGGAAAATAGAGCCGGAACCGGACGCCAGCAGCCGTTTCATATGGTATTCGGGGGAAGTCTGCAGCCAGCCGGACGTGATGCCGGGCGCATTGACCGAAGCCGGGATGCCGTCCAGGTTCACATCGGTTACGCCATGGCGGCCAAGCACCGGGGTTTCCACCTCCAGCACCTGCCGTTGTGCAAAAAAGCCGCGCACGTATGCCAGTAGCTGTGCACGGCTTTTCAGAACATCCCGCGAGGCAGTGGGCTGCCAGACAGGTTGGTCAGTCATGGGCAGGGATCAGCTGCTCTTGACGCGGTTCACGTATTCACCGGAGCGGGTGTCTACTTTCAGCACCTCACCAATGGTGATGAACAGGGGCACGTTCACCACGGCGCCGGTAGACAGGGTTGCCGGCTTGGAGCCACCCTGGGCTGTATCGCCCTTCATGCCCGGATCGGTATCCACCACTTCCAGTTCCACAAAGTTAGGCGGCGTAACAGACAGCGGCGCACCGTTGTACAGGGTCACCGTGTATACGTCCTGCTCTTTCAGCCATTTCACGGTATCGCCTACCGCCTTGGCATCGGCAGCGAACTGCTCGAAGGAGCCGTCAGTCAGCATGAAATGCCAGAACTCGCCGTCGGTATACAGGTATTCCATGTCCTGCTCGACTACGTCGGCCGCTTCCAGGGATTCGCCGGACTTGAACGTACGTTCCCAGACCCGGTTGGTCATCAGGTTGCGCAGTTTTACACGGTTGAATGCCTGGCCCTTGCCCGGCTTGACGAATTCGTTCTCAAGCATGATACAAGGGTCGCCATCCAGCAAAACCTTGAGACCGCTACGAAATTCGTTGGTAGAATATGAAGCCATGAAATGTCCACCTGACAGACTGTCGTTAAATTTTCAAAGGTCGCTATGATACAGCGAACCCCCTCCCCTATAGAAGCCCATGATTTGACAGAAGCCCGTGATTTGAGCCAACCCGCGTCCCGCACACAGAACATTGCCCCGAAGCAGGATTCCGGCTCCTCGTGGCAGCAGATCCTGAGCCAGTCTGTCACCCGGCCGGAACAGCTGCTGGAGCGCCTTGGGTTACCGGTCGAGCGTTGGCTGGGCGGCGCACAGGCGGGCCATACGCTGTTCCCGATAAGGGTTCCGGAACCCTTTATCGAGCGAATGCAGCCGGGCAACCCGGACGACCCGCTGCTGCGCCAGGTACTGCCCCTGCTGGAAGAAACCGCCGAGCAACCGGGCTTCGTTCGCGACCCGCTGCAGGAAGACAACGCCATCCAGACCACCGGGCTGATCCGGAAATACCGCAGCCGCGCCCTGCTGATGGTGACCGGCCAGTGCGCGATCAACTGCCGCTACTGCTTCCGCCGCCACTTCCCCTATGGCTCCCAGAAGCTTGGCCCGGAGGACCGCCGGCAGGTTATCGACACCCTGCATCAGAGCCCCGAGATCAACGAGATTATTTTCAGCGGTGGCGACCCCCTGGCCGTCAACGACCAGCTGCTGGCCAGCTGGGCACAACAACTGGATACCGTGCCGCACCTGCGCCGGCTGAGAATCCACTCAAGGCTGCCGGTGGTGATCCCTCAACGGGTCAACGACCAGCTGCTGGACTGGCTGTCGAACACGCGACTGCAAACCGTGCTGGTGGTGCATATCAACCATCCGGCAGAAATCGATGACGCCACCCGAGAGGCCTTCCGGAAGCTGAAAGCCGCCGGTGTCACCCTGCTTAACCAGAGCGTTATTCTGCGCGGCGTGAACGATTCAGTGGCAACCCTGGCTCAGCTGAGCGAGTCCCTGTTCGAGGCCGGCGTACTGCCCTACTACCTGCATGCCTTCGACCAGGTCGCCGGCGCCCACCATTTCGATGTCAGTGATGTCAGGGCTGCAACACTGGTGCGGGAACTCATGGAGCAACTCCCGGGATTCCTGGTGCCAAAGCTGGTTCGGGAGCTGCCCGGAGAGGCCAGCAAGACCCCGATTCCTGTCGGAGTTTGAGACCTGTCGCATAAGTTGGCGCACCGCAACTTGTAAAACATTGTCAACTCGTGCTTTTCTCGCTTTTTCTTGCCGCTTTGCTATCTTAGAGTTCATGACCGACTAACAATAACGGCCTGTATTTGTGGCAATTTCAGCCCGAATACGATGCTGCCCAGACATTGGCGTGAGAACATGGAAGGCACGATACTCAAACCAGAGCTCAAGGTTCCCGAGCAGAAAACAGCAAGCCTGTCGTTTTGCGATACAACGCCGAAGGCATTCCGGGCCTGGGTCGACCAGCTGCCGATGGCCAATATTGGCGAATCATCGCGGCAGCTTTACCACGCCATTATCGAGCTCAACCACCTGTTTCTGACACCCCAGATGCGCATCCAGTACCTGGAGGCTATCCGCGGCAGCATCCACTTCGTGTGCAACGAGCTTTCGCGCCACTTCCTGGGTCTGGCCGTCGCCCTGCCGGAAAAACAGCGCAAGATTGCCAACCTGACCCAGGCCCTTCAGCTGCACCTGGCTTCCGGCTATAAGCTCTGCCTGCTGGAATACCTGGATAACGGTGGCCTGGACAAGAACCGCAAACACATTGCCATCGCCATCCATCGGGCGATTTCCGAACTGGCGGCCACCGTTGTCCGTTCGCACCAGCTCTACTGCCCCAGCCCGGCCCACAGCTGGCTTGAATGTCACCGGCTTTACCGCTTTGCCTGCCGAAACAAACTGGCAGACCACGATGTGGAAGACGACACCCTGAGCGCAAGCCGGGGCAGCACCGTGGCCGACAGCTATATACGCATCCTGTTACTCGGATGCGCGCGCCCGAACCAGCTGCGGCAATCCGAGCTGACCCAGATATACGAACTGTTCGAAGGCTGGACAAAATACTGCCAATGCGGCCCTGATGTCGGCCCTGACAGCCTGTTCGTGGTCAATATGGAGCGGGACAGCGCTCCGGTCTACCGTAGCCTGCTGGAAGGCAAGGCAGGCGACAACGGATTCGGCTTCGACACCCAGGAGCTATCCGGCTATCTGTCCGAAACCCTTGATGCCCGCAGATCCCACAGCAAGGCCCAGACCCGCCTGGAGGTTCCCGGCCGGGTCAGCGATACCTTGCTCACCCACCTGAGCCAGGCGCTCGGCATTATTGCCAAGCGTAACTTTAATCGTATCGCCAGCCAGGGCACCCTGGAAATCTCTGTTGGCCTGTCGGCCACCCATTACTTCGTCTCGGGCGAGAAGAGCTTTGCGGAGTTCCTGGATGGCAACGACAACGGCCACCACCAGGACAACCGTTTTATCCGCAATGCCAACCGCAAAGCCGATGCCTGGTCTGAAGCCCACGATGCCGGCCCACACGACGACAAGCTGCACTCGGTCGACACCCCGATCACCTTCAGCGGCAGCACCCGTGCGGTTACCGAACACCACGACCGCAACCTGCCCAAGTCCCACCACGCGCTGCTGGTGAACACCAGCCCCGGCGGTTACTGCGTGGCCTGGGAGAACAACGTACCCAAAACCCTGCAGGCCGGAGAAATTCTCGGGGTTCGGGAGCAAAGCAGCCACCCCTGGAGCATTGCGGTGGTTCGCTGGTTGCGGCAAGTACGCAACCAGGGCACCCAGATTGGCATTGAATTGCTGGCCCCCAGCGCAGCCCCCTGCGCCATCCGGCTGATCCAGAAAATGGGCAACAGCAGTGAATACCTCCGGGGTTTGTTGTTACCGGAAATCAGTGCGGTGAACCACGCAGCCACCCTGATTACGCCCCGGCTTCCATTCCAGACCGGCAGCCGTATTTCACTGATGCACGATGGCCGGGAAGACCACGGCCAACTGCTGAAGAAAGTCTCCTCTACCGGCAGCATCAGCCAGTTCGAGCTGAAACTGCGCAGCCCGGAAATACTCCCAGGAGATAACCAGAATCCGCCGTCTGCACCAGGTAGCCGGGAAGACGAATTCGACTCCCTCTGGCCGTCCCTGTAACGGGACACCTGCCACAACCGGGGCGCTTCAGGGTTGTTATTGGTCGCCAACCCCTGCATCATTCAGGCATTAACGAATGTCTACCTTTCTTGATGCAGAGCCCTCGGAATGCAGAAAAAAACCGCGACCGTACACCTTCTGATTCTGGATCCCTCCCAGAACGATGCAGAATCCATGGTCAGCTTGCTGCGCAACTCCGGCAAAGCGACCAGGGCGCACAGAATCACATCCGAAGAAGACCTCGAAGATGCCCTGAAAAACTCCAACTGGGATCTGTTCCTGGCCCGGGACCTGGAGCAGGAGTTCGGCCCGGATGATGCCCTGGCGACCATCAAACGGATGGACAAAGACATTCCCTTTGTTCTGCTGACTGAAGAATACGATCGCGAGCGTACCGTCAACATCATCCGGGCCGGCGCCCAGGACGCGGTACCTTTTGAATACAAAGACTTGCTGGTCCTGGTGGCCAAGCGCGAGCTTGCCGCACTGGAAGACCGGCGCCGGCGCCGAACCCTCGAGTCCCACCTGCGCGAAGCCGAGCAACGTTGCCAGCTGCTGCTGGAAAGCTCCAAGGATGCCATTGCCTACATCAACGACGGCATGCACATCTACGCCAACCAGTCGTACATGGAATTCCTCGGCTACGACGACATTGACGACCTGATCTGCATCCCGGTGCTGGACACCCTGACGCCGGAGAGCCAGGAGCGGTACAAGGAATTCATGAAAGCCTTTGCCGAAGAGCGCAAAGACGGCATGACCATGAACTGCACCGCCCGCCGCAGCGACGACCAGGAGCTGGCCGTTACCATGTCGGTCTCTGCCGCCACCTACGACGGCGAAGCCTGCACCCAGATTGTGCTGCAACCGGAACACAATGATGCCGAGCTGGAAGAAAAGCTGAAGCAGATCAGCAGTCAGGACCTGCTCACCGGCCTGTACAACCGCCAGTACCTGATGGACGAACTGGCCCGCATCATCGCCGAGGCAGGCAAGAACAACGAGACCGGAGCCCTTGCCTACATTGCCCTGGACAACTTCCAGAGTACCAAGCACCAGATTGGCATTGCCGGTACAGACCTGTTGCTGGGCGATGTTGCCACACTGCTCAAAGACAACACCGGCGAAGGCATTACCCTGGCCCGGCTCAGCGACGATGCCTTCTGCATGATGTGCATGCCCTGCGACGAAAAAGGCATGGCCATGCTGTGCGAAGGCGTTCGCAAGGCGGTGGATGACCACCTGTTCGACATCAATGGCCGTACCGTACCGCTAACGGTATCCATTGGTGTTGCCGCCATTACGGAGAACTCCCCGAAGGCTGAAGAACTGATGGGGCGTGCCCATGTCGCTTCCGGCGATGTAAAGAAACTGGAAGGCCACGAGCGCGGTAACGGCGTCAAGGTATACAACCCCGCGGACTACGAAACCATCGAGGAATCCAATTCCGCCGATGCGATTCTCAAGGCCATGGACGATGGCCGGTTCCGGGTGATGTACCAGCCGATCATGAACCTGCGTGGCGAAGGCGACGAGCACTACGAAGTCACCGTGCTGATGCTGGACAAAGACAATAACGAAGTCTCGCCCTTCGACAAGCTGCCGCCGGTCGGTCGTGACGACGCTGCCACCAGGATTGACCGCTGGATGATCCTGCAGACCATCAAGCAACTGGCCAGCCATCGCGCCAGCGGCCACGATACCCGGCTGTTCCTTAACCTGTCGGCTGAAACCGTTCAGGACAAGACCTTTACGCCCTGGCTGAGTGTTGCCCTGAAAGCCGCACGGCTACCCGGTGACGCCCTGATCTTTCAGTTCCGTGAAGGCGACGCCAACAACTTCATGAAGCAGGCCAAGGAGTTCACCAAGGCGGCACACCAGCTGCACAGCAAGGTGTCTATCTCCCAGTTCGGCTGCGCGCTGGACCCGTACAACACCCTGAAACACATTGAAGCCGACTACGTTCGCCTGGATGGATCCTTTGTGGAGGAAGTGGACAAGGGTGATGCCGGCAAGGAGCAACTGAAAGCCATGGTGAAGGGCCTTCAGAACGCTGGCAAGATCACCATCATCCCGGATGTGCAGCATGCCAGCGTGCTGGCCCTGCTGTACCAGGCGGGTGTGAACTTTATCCAGGGTAACTACCTGCAGGCACCGTCGCCGGCCATGAACTACGATTTCGGGGCAGGCTGATCCGGCAACAGGTGCCAGAAAAACAAAGGGCGAGGTGTGATACCTCGCCCTTTGTGGTTTCAGCGGTCGGGATTCTGCAAAAACAGGTTGGTTTCGCTTTCCCGGAAACCGATCAGGTAGAGAATCGCATCCAGCCCCAGGGTGGAGATGGAATGCCGGGCCGACTCCTTCACCAGCGGCTTGGCCCGGAACGCCACACCGAGGCCGGCCTGGCTCAGCATGGGCAAGTCATTGGCACCATCGCCCACGGCAATCACCTGCTCCCGGGAGATATGCTCCTTCCCGGCAATTTCCAGCAGCAACTCCGCCTTGCGCTTGCCATCCACAACCTGGCCTTTTACCTGGCCGGTCACCTTGCCGTCGACAATCTCCAGCTCGTTGGCATAGATATAATCGATGCCCAGCTTCTGCTGCAGGTGGCGGGCAAAGTAGGTGAAGCCGCCAGACAGAATAGCCGTGCGATAGCCCAGTGCTTTCAGGCTGCGGATCAGGTGCTCGGCGCCCTCGGTCATACGCAGGCGGTTAGCGATACCCTCCAGAACGGATTCATCGAGGCCTTTCAGCAGCGCCAGGCGCTCGGCAAAGCTCTGACTGAAATCCAGCTCGCCCTGCATGGCCCGCTCGGTGATCTCGGCCACCTGCTCGCCGACACCGGCCTCGTGGGCCAGCTCGTCGATCACTTCCGCCTCGATCAGGGTCGAGTCCATATCAAACACCACCAGGCGGCGATTACGCCGGAAGATGGAATCTTCCTGGAACGCGATATCCACGTTCATCTCACCGGCAATGTGCAGGAAATCCGCGCGCAGCTGCTCGAGATCCGACGGCGTGCCGCGCACCGAAAACTCCACACAGGCAATCCGGTTATCCGACGAATTCAGCGAAGGCCGGGCCGACAGCCGGGTAATGTTATCGATGTTCAGGCCATGGCGGGCGGTAATCGCCGACACCCGGGCAATCTGTTCTGCCTTGATGTCACGGGACAGCAGGGTCACGATGTAACAGGCACGGTTACGGCCCTCCGCCCAGGCCTGGTATTCCTCGACGGTAATCGGTGCGAAGCGCACCTGCAGGTCCAGCGAGTGCAGGCGGAACAGCAGGTCCCGAATGACCGGAGATGACTTGGACTCGTCCGGAATCTCGATCAGGATGCCCCAGGTCAGGTGATCGTGGATCACCGCCTGGCCGATATCCAGGATGCGCACATCATACTGGCCCATGATGCCGGTAATTTCCGACGTCAGCCCGGGCTTGTCGCGCCCGGATACGTTTACCAGTACCAGCTCACTCACTGTCTGTGCTCTCCCCTTCCTGTTCCTGTGCTTCTTCCTGCGCCCGGGATGCAGACGGAATCACGTCGATACCATCTACCCGCTGCAATCCTCTCGGCAGCTTGTGGCCACGACGCCCGCGCTCACCGAGGTAATGTTCCAGGTCGCCGAATTTCAGCCCCAGCTTGCGCTTGCCGGCTTTCACTTCCACCTGGTCTTCCTCGCCGAACACGGCGACCGCAACCACATACTCTTCACGGCTCTGCACCCGGGCCGAGGGAATACTGATGATCTTGTTACCCTTACCCTTGGCCAGTTCCGGCAGCTCTGTGAGCGGGAACACCAGCATCCGGCCCTCGTTGGAAACCGCTGCGAGATACAGGGTGGACGCGGTTTCCGGGATTACCACCGGAGGCATGATCCGCGCCCCCTTCGGCACCGAAACCACCGCCTTGCCGGCGCGGTTCTTGCTGACCATGTCGTTCAACGATGTCACAAAGCCGTAGCCGCCATCGGTCACCAGCAACGCCTTACGTTCAGGATTACCCATCAGCAAGCCGGAGAAGGTGGCGCCGGACGGCGGGTTGATGCGGCCGGTCAAAGGCTCACCCTGCCCCCGGGCAGAGGGCAGGCTATGGGCCATCAGGGCATAGGCCCGGCCGGTGGAATCCAGGAAGATGGCATGCTGGTTGTTGCGGCCCCGGGCAGCCAGGGCAAAGCGGTCGCCAGACTTGTAGCTGAGGCCCACCGGGTCAATATCATGGCCCTTGGCGGCGCGCACCCAGCCTTTGTCAGACAGCACTACGGTAACCGGGTCGTTGGATACCAGGTCGGTTTCACTGAAGGCCCGGGCCTCTTCCCGCTCAACGATCGGTGAACGGCGATCATCACCGAAGGTTTCGGCATCCTGCTTCAGCTCGGTCTTGATCAGTTCCCGCAAACGGTCTTCCGAGCCCAGAATGGACTGCAGCTCGTCGCGCTCGGCGGCCAGTTCATCCTGTTCGCCACGGATCTTCATTTCCTCGAGCTTGGCCAGGTGGCGCAGTTTCAACTCAAGGATGGCTTCGGCCTGGTCCGCCGACAGCCCGAAACGGGCCATCAACTCGGCCTTGGGCTTGTCTTCGGTACGGATAATCTCGATCACTTCATCGATATTCAGATAAGCGATCAGCAAACCTTCCAGAATGTGCAGGCGCGCCAGGACCTTATCCAGGCGATGCTGCAGGCGGCGCGTGACGGTGGTTTTCCGGAACGCCAGCCACTCGGTCAGCATGGTACGCAGGCCTTTCACCCCGGGGCGGCCGTCATTGCCGATCACATTGATGTTCACCCGGTAGGTTTTCTCAAGGTCTGTGCTGGCAAACAGGTGGGCCATCAGGCCGTCCAGGTCTACCCGGTTGGAACGCGGCACAATCACCAGGCGCGTGGGATTTTCGTGGTCTGACTCGTCCCGAAGGTCTGCCACCATGGGCAGCTTCTTGGTTTGCATCTGCTGGGCAATCTGCTCCAGCACCCGGTTACCGGAAACCTGGTGCGGCAGGTCGGTAATGACGACCTCTCCGCTCTCGCGAACCCAGCGGGCGCGCATGCGCAGCGAACCGCGGCCGGTTTCGTACATTTGCCGCAGGTCTCTGCGCGGGGTAATGATTTCGGCACGGGTCGGGAAATCCGGACCTTTTATGTGTTCACACAGCTGGTCAACGGTGGCATCCGGCTCATCCAGCAGGCGGATACAGGCAGCTGTCACTTCCCGCACGTTGTGGGGCGGAATGTCGGTCGCCATACCCACGGCAATGCCGGTAGTGCCGTTCAGCAGCACATGGGGCAGGCGTGCCGGCAGTACCGAAGGCTCTTCCATGGTGCCGTCAAAGTTAGGCGTCCAGTCCACGGTGCCCTGCCCCAGCTCTCCCAGCAGCACATCAGCGAAGGGCGCCAGGCGGGATTCGGTATAACGCATGGCAGCAAAGGACTTGGGATCGTCCGGGGAACCCCAGTTACCCTGGCCGTCTACCAGCGGATAGCGGTAGGAAAACGGCTGGGCCATCAGCACCATGGCTTCATAACAGGCGCTGTCACCATGGGGATGGAACTTACCCAACACGTCACCCACGGTACGGGCGGACTTCTTGTACTTGGAGGTGGACTTCAGCCCCAGCTCCGACATGGCATATACAATCCGGCGCTGTACCGGCTTGAGCCCGTCACCCACGTTGGGCAATGCCCGGTCGAGGATGACGTACATGGAATAGTCCAGATAGGCCTTCTCGGTATAATCCCTGAGGGAGACCCGCTCGAAACCTTCATCCGTTGTCTGAAACTCTGGCATAGATGCCTCTTTGCCTTAACTGCCTGTTTTGAAATGTGGTTGTGGTGCTAACCTCTGTGCCCGCCGTGTGCTTCGGGCAATGTCGGCACATTATATGGACGCCAGCCCGGATACACCAATTTCCAATAGCGGAATTCCCGCATGGAGAGTCTGTAAGGTGCGCCGTATTCTCGCCACAGTGAGTAGAAAGCCGTCTTATCTTTAACCAAGCGGAAACCTATGAAACCCAATCTAAAAGCCTGCGGGCATGCCATGGTCACGGCCCTGGTCAACGCCGTTCTGGCGGTTGTCCTGATGCTACTGGTGGAGTTTGCTATCAGTGGCACATTCCAGGTACCCGAGCCCTATCTTTGGGCGGGTTTCGTTATCTGGATCGTGGTTTTTTCGGGACAGTTCTGGCGGCAGCGGTATTTGTGCCGATCTGCAGAACACACAGGAAGCGCCCAGGAAAGCTGAGCGGCGTTCAGGAAAGGAAATAGCTGAGAAAGGCGGCCCGGGGTTATTCCCGGGCCGCCTTTTTTCGTACTTACTGACGAATACCTTCTACAGAAATCTCGATTTTCACTGTCTCTGAGGCCTTGCCCAGGTCCATCGGAATACCGAAGTCTTTCAGTTTCAGCTCGGTTTCAGCCTCGAAACCCATCCGGTAACCGCCCCAGGGATCCTGGCCGTGGCCCAGCAGTTCGGTGTCCAGGGTCACTTCGCGGGTTACGCCGCGCAGGGTCAGGTCGCCGATAATGTCTGCCTCGCCTTCTTCATCCAGCACTACGCGCTTGCTCTTGAAGGTGGCTTCCGGGAACTCGCCCACGTGCAGGAAGTCTTCGCTGCGCAGGTGCTTGTCCCGCTCGGCGTGGTTGGAGTCGACGCTGGAGGTATCGATGGTTACAGATACGGAGCTGTTCTCCGGGTTTTCCGCGTCGTAGGTGAACTCGCCATCGAAGTCGTTAAAACGACCATACAGCCAGCTGTAACCCAGGTGAGAAATCTTGAAGGTGACGAACTGGTGCGCACCCTGGGTATCAAACGCGTAGGTGCCGCTGTGATCATCCGCCTGAACGGTGCCGGCAACGGCCAGTGACAATGCAGATGCCAAGAAAATCTTTTTCATGGTGTTCTCCTGTTACACAGTTTATTTGAGCAATTTCTACAACATTCCGGCAGTCAGGCGCGGCCTGACATCCGGCGTAAGGTTTCATCCCGGTCTATAAAGTGGTGTTTCAGGGCGCCCAGGGCGTGTAGTCCCGCCAGGCCGACCAGTGCCCAGGTACTCCAGTAGTGAACGGCACCCGCAGTGTCTTCCATACCTTTCACCCGACCGGTCAGGGACGGCACGTCAAACAACCCGAAGACACTGATCGACGAGCCGTCTGCCGTGGTTATCAGGTAGCCACTGACCATCGCCACAAACATCAGCACGTACAGCAGGCTGTGGGCCACGTGGGCCGAAACGACTTCCCAGCGCTGGTGGTTAGCCAGGGGCCTGGGGCTGGTGTTGATAAACCGCCACAGCAACCGGAACACCACCACCGCAAACAGTATCAGGCCAATGCTCCGGTGCAGGTCTGGTCCCTTTCGATACCATTCATCATAGTAGGACAGATCCACCATCCAGAACCCCAGGGCAAACAGCCCAACCACGACAGCCGCTACCAGCCAGTGCAGGACAACGGCAAGCCAGCCATAGTTATGTTCAGAATTCTTTAGCGACATGCCAATGCCCCTCCCGGGCTGAAATCGAGTTCGCAATCTTTAAGCGCTAGTCTAGAGAGCCTCCGACAGTGAACCAACCAGAATGTTTTGCAGGCCAGCATCAGAATTTCTGATCAAGAATCCACAGAGGTTGACATCCACCACTTTTGGCGTATGCGGTTCTACGGATTGTCGAAATTCATGGCGGATATAAAATTTACTCATACTTTAAATCCGCCCCGTCGCGGGGCCTCAGTGACCGAGAGGAAACGACATGGAACTCGACTTCGACGAATCCGTAGTAGTACCCAGCAACAATTGATTTCAGACAAACCCGGCCAAGGCCGGGTTTTCTTTTTACAGCCCATACACAGTGGCAATGACTGCCACCGTCGTCAGCCCCACCAAAAGATTCATTGGCAACCCCACTTTCACAAAGTCGGAAAAGCGGTAACCTCCGGGCCCGAAAACCATCATATTGGTCTGATACCCCAAGGGCGTGGCAAAGCTGGCAGAGGCGGCCATCATCACGGCAATCACAAAAGGCTCTGCCGGAACGCCCATGCTGTTGGTCATCGATAGCACAACCGGAATGACCAACACTGCGGCTGCATTATTGGTGATCACTTCCGTCAGAAACGAAACCGCGCAGTAGACCAGAAACAGCGTCAGCAAAGCCTGACCTGTACTGAGCGCCAGAATGCCCTCGGCCATAAAGGTGGCTGCCCCGGTTTCCTCCAGTGCCGCGCCGAGTGCAAATGAAGCGGCAATGGTCAGAATGACCGGCACATCCACCGATTTCTGGGCCTGGCCCACGGTACAGCACCCTGTAAGGATCATCATTGCGGCCCCAAGCAGGGCAGCATTGAGCATACTCAGCACACTACAAGCAGCCAGCCCGACCAATACCAGCAGTATGCCCCAGGACAACCAGGCCCGGTCATGCCGCGGCGTTTCAGTTTCCAGGTCATTAATCAGCAGGAAATCCTTGTTGTAGCGCTGGCGGCTGACAAAGGCCGGGCGCGCCTCCAGCAGCAGCACATCCCCGGGTTTCAGCCGGATATTACCGAGATTGCCCGACACTCTCTCGCCACCCCGCGCAACCGCCAGAACCACGGCACCGTACCGGTCCCGGAACCGGGCATCCCGAATGGTCAGGCCCAGGACATCCGATTGCGGAGACAAGGCTGCCTCGACCAGCCGGCGTTCCGCACGGTCCTGGCTGAGGCTGGGTTCGTCATCGTGCACCGACGGCACAATGCCGTTAATACGCAACAAGTCGGAAATCGCCTGAGTATCACCGGCAAACACCAGCCGATCACCGCCACGCAGCCGTTCCTCGGAGGGTACCGCCGTAACCAGGCTACCGTCCCGCTCGATCTCCACCAGGTACAGGCGCTCCAGCTCCCGCAATCCGGCTTCACCCACGGTTTTCCCGACCAGTGGGCCGCCGGGGGACACCGCCACCTCCAGGGTGAACTCCCTCATGGAGCCAAACTTTTGCTGGTCTTTACGGTCTGGCAACACCCGTGGCATCACCAGCAACATCACCGCCAGCCCGATGATGGCCACCGGCAGGCCAACAACGCTGATCGAGAAGATCGAGAATCCGGCTTCACCTGTCAGCTGCTGGTACTGCCCGTTGACCACCAGGTTAGTACTGGTGCCGATCAGCGTCAGGGTGCCCCCCAGAATGGCCGAGTAACTTAACGGAATCATTAGCTTGGAGGGTGCGATACCAATCTTCCGTGACCAGGCATGAACGGCGGGGATCATGGTGGCAACCACCGGCGTGTTGTTCAGGAAACCGCTCAACAAGGCGACGGGCAGCGCAATACGGGCCTGGGCGGAACGGACGGATTTGGGGCTGCGCAGGAGGTGGTTCACTAACAGATCAACGCCGCCGGAATGATGAATACCCGCCGCTACCACAAACATGGCGACAACAGTAATCAGACCGCTATTGCTGAACCCGGCCAGTGCCTGGTCAGCCGAGATAATGCCGCTGGCACTGAGCACCACCAAGGCCGCCATCATCACCATGTGCGGTGCAAAGCGGCCGGAACTCATCAATAACAGGGCCGCCAGCGCAAGCCCCAGGGAAAACCATCCTTGCCAGTCCATAACTCGGTCTTTTCCGGTTCAAAAACTGGCAGGATAGCGAGGCAGACAAATTCTGAGAAAGAATAACTATCGATTTTTATAGTTTATTAAGGAATATCAAACCGCCACGTCAGCCATATTGCCGTAGGCTTCCAGCCAGGCCCGGCGGTCCGAGGCGCGCTTCTTGCCCAGCAGCATGTCCATACGCTCGTCGGTGTCATCACCGTCTTCCAGGGTCAGCATCACCAGGCGGCGGGTATCCGGGGCCATGGTGGTTTCCCGCAACTGAAGCGGGTTCATCTCACCCAGGCCCTTGAAGCGCGTTACCTGAAGCTTGCCCCGGCGCTTCTCGGCTTCCAGCCGGTCAATAATGCCCTGTTTCTCGTGCTCGTCCAGGGCGTAGAAGGTTTCCTTGCCCAGATCCACCCGGTACAGCGGCGGCATGGCGACAAATACATGGCCTGCGGAGACCAGCGGCCGGAAGTGCTTCACGAACAGCGCACACAGCAAGGTGGCAATGTGCAGGCCGTCGGAGTCGGCATCGGCCAGAATGCACACCTTGTTGTATCGCAGGCCGGCGAGGTCATCGGAACCAGGGTCTACCCCGATGGCAACGGCAATGTCGTGGACCTCCTGGGACGCGAGGATTTCACCGGAATCCACCTCCCAGGTATTCAGGATCTTGCCCCGCAGCGGCATGACCGCCTGGAATTCCCTGTCCCGGGCCTGCTTGGCAGAACCGCCAGCCGAGTCCCCTTCCACCAGGAACAGCTCCGAGCGATTGGTGTCCGAGCCGGAACAGTCGGCCAGTTTGCCGGGCAGAGCCGGGCCGGAGGTGACTTTCTTACGGGCTACTTTCTTGCTGGCCCGCAGACGGCGCTGGGCATTGCTGATAAACAACTCGGCCAGTACCTCGGCGATGTCGGTATGCTGGTTCAGCCACAGGCTGAAAGCATCCTTGACCACGCCAGATACGAACGCCGCGGCTTCGCGGGACGACAAACGCTCCTTGGTCTGGCCGGAGAACTGGGGTTCCTGCATCTTGAACGAGAGCACATAGGCCACCCGCTCCCAGATATCTTCCGGTGACAGCTTAACGCCCCGGGGCAGCAAGCTGCGGAACTCGCAGAATTCCCGCATGGCTTCGAGCAGGCCGGTACGCAGGCCGTTTACGTGGGTGCCGCCCTGGGCGGTGGGAATCAGGTTCACGTAGCTTTCCATCACCGCGTCGCCACCTTCCGGCAACCACTGGATGGCCCAGTCTACGGCTTCTTTGTTACCGGAGAAGCTGCCGGTAAACGGTTCCAGCGGGACCGCTTCGATATCCGCCAGGGCCGTGCGCAGATAATCCCGCAGGCCGTCCTCGTAGAACCACTCGTCTTTTTCGCCGGTCTTTTCCTGCAGGAAGGTCACCCGAAGGCCTGGGCACAGTACGGCCTTGGCGCGCAGGTTATGGCGCAGGCGGCTGACCGAAAAATTGGGGCTGTCGAAGTATTTTGGATCCGGCGTGAACTTCAGGCGGGTACCGGTGTTGCGCTTGCCAACAGTGTCGACCACTTCCAGCTCGGAAGCTTTATCGCCGTTGGCGAAGGTCATCCGGTGCAGCTGGCCGTCACGCTTGATCAGCACTTCCAGGTGGGTAGACAGGGCATTCACAACCGAGACACCCACACCGTGCAAACCACCGGAAAAGTTGTAGTTACCTTCAGAGAACTTGCCGCCGGCGTGCAGGCGCGTCAGGATCAGTTCGACCCCGGGCACGCCCTGTTCTTTGTGAATATCGACGGGCATACCCCGGCCGTCGTCTTCCACGCTCAGGGAATTGTCACTGTGAAGCACTACGTCGATTCTGCGGGCGTGGCCGGCCAGTGCCTCATCCACACTGTTGTCGATCACTTCCTGAGCCAGGTGGTTGGGCCTTGAGGTGTCGGTGTACATGCCCGGGCGCTTGCGCACCGGGTCCAGGCCACTGAGGACTTCAATAGCGTCGGCGTTATATTGTTGCTGGCTCATAGGGACGGCATGACTCCGCAATTGGTCGTGAAAGCTGAGCCATAGCTTAGGGATTCACGCTGAAAGATCAACGGTTGTTTTGTGCCGGTGCCGGACCGCGTCACTTTCCAGCGGCTTTGACGATGGGCTGAGGCGTAAGGCCAGACACTTCCAGCCTTTGCCAGTGGTCGCCCTTCACCGCCAGCACCACACAAGGTGAAGTAATCACCTGCGCCACCATCATATCCGGTGCCGGTGAATTCACCTGCATGGCCAGTTTCAGTACCGGCTCCTGCCACTGGACATCCTGCAGGCCGACACTGTAGCCGGCCGTAGGTTTCTGCCCCAGAGTCACGATAATGAGCTGCTCTGACGCCAGGTCCACCTGCCGGATTACGCCGGTGGCCATATTCTGGCCACTGACACCCAACAGGTTCTCCAGCGCTTCCGGCGAGCTGACCGGCGCCACACCGGGTCCGGTCAGGCCACAATGGGCCGACTGGGTAACCTGACGCACCTGCGGCGCAGGCTGGGCTTCCTTGGGGGCATTGGCACTGCAGGCCGCCAGCAGCGTGGCAGCGAGTACTGCGGTTGCAGGTTTAAGGGGAAATCGGTTCATTGCGTCATCCTGGTTCGATTGTCGGCCGGGCCGGTTTGTGTCTCGGGAGCCCTCAGCTGATACCCCTGAAAGCCAGGCCGGGGCAGTATATCCGGTGAAGCCGCAGAAATCGTGGGCCGGGAGAAACCGGTGGTCAGGCGGATATCCGAGAGGCTTTGGCCTTCCTCGATGGTGATAACCTCCCGCAAGCCGGTAATCGGATACTCGGCGCAGGCCTCGCCGGGCTGGCAGATGATTCCGTCACCATCCAGGTCACTGCCTGCTACAAGATAGTAGTCTCCCGGGCGCACCTCGCGAAGCTGCTGCGGCTCTTCGCCATCGTCGTTTTCGAAGCGGAACGAATAGACGCCGTTTTCCGCATCCAGGGTCACCTGGGATTCGGCGATATACAGATTATCTTCATTGGGCTCGGTGTTAACCAGCAGCACAAAGTGCCGGCCGGCGTTTCGGGCCTGTTCGTCGCTGACCAGCTGGCCGATGACCGGGATGGACAGCGGATCTGCACTGGCACCGTCTACCTGGTAGTTCACCACGATAGAGCCCCGGGCCGGTTCATCCGGCGTGAGCTGGTCTTTGAGCAACGTTACCTGCAGTGCGCATGGCGGCGCGGACTGGCACCCGGTGACGTCTATCCAGGCCGGCATATCACCCAGCGACAGGTTGGAAACATTACCATCGCCGAAAACGCTGAGCTCAACCGATACGCTCTGCTCGCCCTCGTTGCTGAGTGACACCAGGGCCGGCGATGCCGAAAGAATGGTATCCGCAAAGCCGGTACCGGCCGCAGAAACTGCCCGGGCAGCATCCAGTACACCCCAGCCCAGGGTGTCATTCCGGCGTGCCTGGCCGTCCGTCATCTGCCCGCCCTGAAGCCAAACGCGCACCTTGTCATAGTTCATGGCCGGGTCACGGGCCTTCATCAGCGCCAGCACGCCCGCCACATGGGGCGAGGCCATAGACGTACCCTGCAGCCCCCGGTAACCCGCAATGGAAACACCTCCGTCCCGCTCACCACTGGTACTCCAGACCACGTCACCTGCACCGTCGAGGTTGCCATCGCGGCTGGCATCACCACCGGGGGCTGCCAGGTCAATCCAGCTGCCAAAATTGGAGTAGCCAGCCAGCTGGCCTCCGCCGTCCACGGCACTGACAGCGAGCACGTTAGGAGATGCTGCCGGATAGGACAAAGTTGACGTAGCTGCGTTACCTGCAGCGGCCACGAAAACCATTCCCTTGTCGACTCCCCTGGCAATCGCGTCTTCCAGGTCTTGAATTCTGGGCAAACCGCCCAGGCTCATATTGACCACATCTGCATAGGGCCGGCCATCGCTCCCGGCCACCAGCCAGTTGATGGCGGCAATCAGGTCTGCAGATGAGCCTGTACCCCCCTCACCCAGCACCCGCACCGGAACCAGCCCCGCTCCGTAAGCTACCCCGCCACTGCCGGCATCATTCACCACGGCTGCAACCGTGCCGGCTACGTGGGTACCATGGAACACATCGCCGCCAACGCTGCTGCCAGGGTCTTCCGGATCATTGTCACCATCAACGAAGTCCTTCGTGTTTGCCAAGACATTCGCGTTCAGATCCGGATGCCAGTTACCAGATGGCAGCACACGCAACAAACCGCTATCCAGCACCGCCACGTTCACACCAGTGCCACCGCCGGGCGCCAGCTGCCAGGCCGCAGGCCCGTTGATCAGGTCATAATGCCACTGCCGGGTGTACAGCGGTTCAGACACCGGCGTACCGGTTTGCTGGCTGGAAACCACGTAGTTAGGCGTAGCCGACAGCACACCGGGCGTCGCCCGCAACTCCCGGATCCAGCTCAGTGTATCGTCGGCCACTGGCCCGGCCTGTGCACTGCGAACCCGGTTGCCGGGCATGGTCATCAGCCATTTACCCGCTCCCAGGCCACGAGCCTTTTCAGCGGCAGGTGTCGCCATGGCAGCTCGGACAGTGTCATCGTCGGCCAGGGCAACAACGGCTTCGCCTTCAATAAAGCGATAGCGGGGCCAGTCAAACGCCATCCCTTCGGCGCCAAAAGCGACTGACTTGGCCAGTATGTAGCGGGCGGGCGCATTCCCGGCGTTGCGCACCGTTACGCGGTATTCCGTGCTATCGCCGGCTGTGAGGGTATAACGGGCCGGGCCAGCGTTGACAGAGGCTGGCAGCGGGCCGGCACCTTCAACCTGCAACTCGAGCTCCGGGTCAGCCAGGCAGCTGCCAAAACTTTCCAGAACGAGGGTCTCCCCCGCCGCCAGGGGCACCGAGTACTCGTCCACCGCATCCTCGGCATAGGCGAAAGGCTGGCACTGGGCAGAGGCGGAAGGATAGGTCCCTGCCGCTCCGCTGACATAGCCGGCCAGCACAAAGCTGGCAGGCAGAGCCTGTATGCCGGTTGCAGCTTGTGCGCCCTCAAGCCCCAGCTGGTCCATCGTATCCTGGTCAACCCGGCTGTTGGCTTCAATACTGATCACGCCGGACAGCGGCGAAGGCGGCAAAGCAGGCACCGACGAACTGGAGCCTCCGCCACCACAGCCGGCCAACACCGCCATCCCTGACACCAGAACCATAGATCGACTTAGATATTTCACGGGGCATGTTTTCCGTTATCAACAGGTTTACCGGTTATACGGCCAATCTTCCCTGACCGACCTTTACAGGCATATTGCACCAGCCTGATCGTAAAAAAACCCGCGAGAGCAGAGCTTCGCGGGTTTTGTTTATGCTACTGCGCTTATAAAGCGTAGAAAAGCATGGGCACAAACGCCACCAGTAACAGCGTGGGTACCATTACCGCCAGCGGCAACAACAGGCGCTGATAACGATGCCAGAAGGAACCGGTGCGCTCGGCAGCCAGCACTTCGGTTTCGCCAACCACTTGCCGGGTCAGCAGGTGGTTGAGGGCCACGGGCGGGCTCAGATAACCCAGCTCGAACGCCACCAGGCACACAATCCAGAAGTGCAGCGGGTCGATACCAATCTGGATGGCCGGCTGGGCAATGGTGGCCGATACCAGGATAACGGCACCGAACGGGTCCATCACCATGCCGATCACGGTCAGCATCAGCACGATCACCATCATGGCCAACCAGGGGCTGGTCAGGCTTTCGGGGAACAGGGCGTGTACGATATCGGAACGCTCCAGAATACCACCCAGGCAGATCGAGAAACCGATCAGGGCCAGCAAGGCGCCGATATGCACGGCCGAATCACTGGCAGCAGAGCTGCTGCGATCGAAGAACGCCTGGGTTCTGGACTGGCCGGTTTCCTGGCCTGCCTTGCCGGCATCCAGCATCACCACAGCCAGCATCACCAGCGGCAGAATCAGTGGCGCACTGTATTCATTGAACTGAAGCCCGAGCACAACCCAGATGACCAGGATCACAGCTGCTGCTGTCAGGGCATAGGGAATCAGGGGGCCAAGCTCACGCACGGCTGCACGAACGGCACCCGGGGCCGGCCGCGGTTTCCAGTTACCTTCGGTCTTGCAGACGATGAAGGAGAACAGGGAAGCCGACATAATGAACACCCAGAAGCCCCAGCCATACATCTCGGTGGTGGTGACTTCCTTGTTCAGGGCCGCTACCACCACGATCAGCAAGCAAGGATTCAGCACCACACCCAGGCTGCCGGACATCGCCGTGGTCGCCAGCGACAGCTGCCGGCCTGCACCGGCGCGACGCAGCTCGTCGTACACTACCCCGCCAACAGCCAGGATGAAGATACCGGAGGCGCCGGTGAAGGCCGTCGGGAAAGCGGTGGCGAAGATAATCACCGAGGCCAGCATGGGTGCAGGCAGGTTGAACGGCTTGAGCACATTCAGCAACAGCTCCGGCACCCGGGTCTGCTTGAGCATCATGCCCACCAGCACATACAGGCCGATGTTGATGAACATGGACGACAGGTTCGACATCATGCCGAAGTAAATCGCCAGGCCTGAGCTGTAGCCGTCGACAAAGAAGAAGTAGCTCATGGCGATCAGGCCCATGGTGCAGTACAGCGGCACCACCAGCCCCGAGGACATGGCAAGGGAGCCTGCTTTCATGCGCTCCGGCACAAACAGGAACCGGATGGCGTTGATCACCATGAACAGCCCGAACACCAGCGACCAGGCATATTGCAGGATTATGGTGTCACCGGACCCCGGGGATGCCTGCAGTCGCCCGACATAGGCACTGAGGGACAGCAGCATCAGCCCGTTCACCACAAACTGGGAACCCTGGCTCAGGCGCCATTCCGCCCGGTTTCTCGGCAAGCGCAAGGCAATGTGGTCCGCATCCAGCGCCGAGATGGCCGCAGCCATGGCAAACATGCCAATGAACAGGAACTTGGTCAGGTCGATGTTCTTGAGCAGAAAGTCTGCCAGCCCCTGTTCGATATCCTTGAACACACCCAACGCCCAGGTGGCGTGCTTCTGGTTTTCGGCGAACTGCAGGTGCCGCTGCTCGCACAGGGCCAGGTTGCTTTGCAGGGACTTGCGGATAGCTTCCGGATTGGGCGGAGAGCTGAACAGATCGTCCGGGTCGGGCTTATAGGCAGCCACCCGGCGCTGCACTTCCTTGTCGATATCAACCGACAGGTTACAGGTAGGCTCGGTTGCATCCGGGTTGAGCAGGTAATAATTGGGCCATACCTGCTCGCCTACCCACAAAAGCCTGGAATGGAGCGAGTTGCCCATTCCCAGCGCCAGGGTCGCCAGAAGTAACAGCAGCAGGATTACCCCGTGCAGCCTGTGCACGGGGTAGAGCGTCCTTGCGCCGGTAGCGGTCATCGCTCGCCAGTTCATCGTCAGTGTCTCCGATTATTCCCGGTTAGCCGCGGTGCACTCGGAAGCACCCGGGTTGCTGGCACAGCGGATCTTGCTCAGCAGGCTCATCATTTTCGGGTGATAGACACTCGGTGCGTTGTTCACACCGTCACGCATCTCCAGCCGGTTCTCGCGGAACATTTCCTGGTAGCCGGTGATGTCTTTCTCGGGAATACGAATCCACTGCTCGTCCGGAATACCCTCTTCCTGGCCCTGGATCAGGTTCATGGCCTGCGGGTACATACCCCAGGCAACATCACGGGCTTTCTGGGCGGTGTCGTCGTCCAGCACTTCATCACGGGCAACAATCTGGATGGTCAGCTGGGCCAGCGGGTAATCCACAATGCCGCCCTTGTCGCCAATCCCCTTGTACAGCTCCAGCGCCTCGTAGGCGAAGGCCGGGGCGTAGGCTGCATCAACCGAGCCGTTGTTAAACTTACCGGCAAAGTTGGTGATATCGGAGGGCACCACGGTGGCCTTCACGTAGTTCACCATGTGGATGGCGTCTTTCTGGTAGTCCAGGGTCGCCATGCGCTTACCGGCCAGTTCACCGGCGGTGTCGATGCTGCGGTCGTTCACGAACAGGTAACCGGCGCCGGCCGGCACAATACCCAGAACTTCATAGCCGCCGTCTTTCATCAGCGGCGCCGCCTTGGCCTGGGCCAGGGTGGCCAGCAGGGTTTTCAGGTCATCGTAGGTGGGGATGGCACCCACGGCACTGATGCTACCGGTGAACTTGTTGAACGGACGGATACGGATATCGGTAGCCGCTACCGCATCACACTGGCCGGCATTGAAGTCGCCTACGGCCACGCCTTCATCGGTGTAAGGCTTGAGCTCGAAGTCCACACCGTGGGCTTTCATTTCCAGAGCGTAGTCTTTTACCAGGTTATACACATCGCCATTGGCGCCGATGACATCGAACACGCACATGGAAACGGTCTGGGCTGAAGCCAGCGGTGCGGCCACAGCAAGGGACAAAGCGGCAAGGGATTTGCGGATCATGACGACCTCCGGGTCATTCTTGTGTTTGTGGATAAGGTTTTCGTGCCGGACGGCGCTGCTACAGCAGGCCGTCCAGGTCCATGGTTTCAACGTTTTCGGTGCTGCGTTCCGGGCTCATCTTGCCGAAGTAGCTCTTCGGTGTGCGGTGCCCGTAATTGGCGGTCCAGTGCTTGTCAGACGAGAAGGTCACAACGCCCCGGGCCACCTCATCAAGCAGTCGGTACTCGTCCCACACCTCGATACGACCGTCCGCCTCTGCGAAGCTGGCGATGGCATCGGCCAGTACCTGCGGGCGACCGAAGGTCTCAGCCGCTACAGCCTGCAAGGCGTGGGAAGCGCGCATACCGGTTTGCACACCCAGCTCGGCGCTGTTCTCCAGCACCTGCCAGGGGTCGGGGGCGAGTTCCGGACGGGTATCCGGCAGCAGCAGCCACACCAGTGCACGAACGGCATTGGGCAGGCCGCCCCACTTTTCGTTGTCTACACACTGGGCTGCCCGCTCGGCCTGGGGCGCAATGTTGCGGGGCACGCCAGCCATGGCACCGGAGTTGGAATCGTTCACGATCGCCTGCATACCGGTCAGCAAGCCAAGCAGGAAGGTCAGCTCGTCCTGTTCGCTGAACAGGAACGGACATTCCAGGGGTTCTGCCGAAGGATCAAAGTCGTAGGCCGCCATCGCACGCTGGAAAGCCTGGTAACGGCGCTTCGCGGTCTGGGCGTGCAGGCGCTTGGCTTTTTCGCGAGCGTCTTTGGCGGCCGGTACATCACCACTGAAATCAGCACGCAGGTAATCCAGCTCGGCTTCCCAGGTGCGGTATTCCATGCAGTTGGCTGCCAACAGCATCAGCAGGGAACCCGTGGTGTCTGGCGCGGCCGTTACCCGCGAGAAGGAATACACCAGCGGGTCCGTGCCCTCACCCAGGGCGCAGGCCATTTTCGGATCCGACATCTGCAATACGTAGGGTGTGGCTTCCGATTCGGAATAACTGGAAAGCACCATACCAGTGGTGGTGTAGACAGGGTTTGCTGAACAGCCTGCCAGCAACAGGACGGCACCGGCAGCGACTGTCTGGCGGATGCGTGAAGGGTAACGACGCACGAGTGAGAACAGTGAGGAAACCATAGCTCAACAACCTTTCTTGTTTGTTTTTGTGGGAGCAAGAATGCGGCGATTGTTGTCAGACAAAAATGGCTCGATTGCCGAAACCAGTATGCCGATCAGGCCAATGACCCGGAAGGAAAGTCAATTTTTGAAATTTTATTGATATAAAACAAGGTTTTCCGAAGGTCGAGTCTTCTGGAACGCAAAAGTGACTTTTTTGGCATGCGAGTGAATATTTTATAATTTCATAAGCGCCATCACCTGCTCGGTGAGGTCGTCAAGGCTCAAGCCACCCCGCTCCGGGCGATACCAGGTGACCGTCCAGCTCAGGGCGCCGGTTAACATCCGCCTTACGATAAACGGTTCAGCAGTCAGGGTGCCCTGGCGCTTAAGTGCCGCCAGTACCGACAGCCAGAGCTCTTCATAATGATCCCGCAATGCCAGCACCTCAGTTTGCGACTGTTCCGACAAACTGCGCCATTCATACACCAGCACCGCCATCGCCTCGCCGGTCTGGCCATTGATGGACTCAAGTTCGGCACGGATCAGCGCTTTCAGTTTATCCCGCAGTGAATCAGCCTGGTCGACTGCCGCCTGCATGATTGCAGTGTTCAGCCGGATGGTTTCCACCATCACCGCTTTCAGGATTTCTTCCTTGGTTCGGAAGTGATGAAACAGGCTGCCAGACTGGATACCCACTGCTGCTGCCAGGTCGCGCACTGTGGTGCGCTCGTAGCCTTTGTCCCGGAATAACCTGGCCGCCTCTTTCAACAAGCGCCCGCGAGCACTGGCGGGGTCGGAAACAAGCTGTTTGGCGATGAGGGACTGAAGAATCTCATTCTGGTTCACAAAGGCCATCCGGTTGTCTTGCTGGGACTTTTTATTCTACCCGAGATTCACCTATTTACATACCAAGCGCTTGCTTGGTATTGTCGATTTCATCGTTGGATAACGTCCTGCAACCGCAGGCTCAAGAACAAGGCCAAGAACATGTCACACGCCAACAAGACCGTCCGCATCGGCTGTTCCGCCGCTTTCTGGGGCGATACCGAAACCGCCGCCGCCCAGCTGGTGCGCCAGGGCAACATCGATTACCTGGTTGCCGACTACCTGGCGGAGATCACCATGTCGATCATGGCGGGCCAGAAGATGAAAGACCCGTCGCAGGGCTATGCCCGGGATTTCGTGGAAACCGTGATGGCGCCGCTGCTTGGTGAAATAAAGGAAAAAGGCATCCGGGTTCTGGCTAACGCCGGTGGGGTAAACCCCGTGGCTTGCCGCGATGCGCTGCAGAGCCTGTGCGAAAAGGCCGGCGTCGACCTGAAGATTGCGCTGGTGCTCGGCGATGACCTGTTGATGAAAAAGAAAAAACTGGCAGAAGCCCGCATCACCGAGATGACCACCGGCCAGCCCTTCCCCGGCATGATGGTCAGCCTGAACGCCTATCTTGGCGCGCCGGGGCTGGTGGCCGCACTGGACCAGGGCGCAGACATCATAATCACTGGCCGGGTAGCGGACAGCGCCCTGGTGCTGGCGCCACTGATGCATGAATTCGGCTGGAGCTGGAACGATTACGACAAGCTGGCCCAGGGCAGCCTGGCCGGGCACCTGCTGGAGTGCGGTGCCCAGTCTACCGGCGGCAACTTTACCGATTGGGAACAGGTGGCCGACGGCTACGCCAATATGGGCTTTCCGATTGCCGAGGTCAGCGCCTCCGGCGACTTTGTGATCACCAAGCCAGAAGGCACAGGTGGCCTGGTGAGCCGGGGCACGGTGAGTGAGCAGCTAGTGTACGAGATTGGTGATCCGCGGGCCTATCTGCTGCCGGACGTGACCTGCGATTTCACCCGGGTAACGCTGGACGAAATCGGCAAGGACCGGGTTCGGGTACTTGGCGCGAAGGGCCTGCCGCCCACCGACAGCTACAAGGTGTCCGGTACCTGGCCGGATGGTTTCAAGTGCACGGTGACCTTCCTGCTGGCAGGCATCAATGCCCCCGCCAAGGCTCAGAGCGTGGCGAAGGCGATTCTTGCAAAAACCTCGGCGATGTTTGCCGGGCGCGGCCTGCCGGATTACTCCGAAACCAGCATCGAGTTGTTGGGTACCGAAACCACTTACGGTGCCCACGGCCGGGGCGACCGGTGCCGGGAGGTGGTGGTGAAGATAGCCACTGCCCATCCGAAGAAAGAGGCCCTTGTGCTGTTTTCGAGGGAGATTGCTCAGGCCGCGACGGGCATGGCGCCGGGGATCACCGGCATTGTTGGCGGCCGGCCGACGGTGTGGCCGAAGATTCGTTTGTTCTCCTGTCTGGTGCCGAAGTCTGAAGTATCGGTTTCCGTAGACCTGGCGGGTGAGAAATCGACCGTCGAGGTGGCTTGTGGGGGTGGTTTTGATAGCAACGCCCTGCCCCCTGAGCCGGAATCCCGGACGGAGGTTTCAACAGACACGACGGTGCCGCTGATCAAGCTGGCCTGGGCGCGGTCTGGTGATAAGGGAGATCACAGCAATATCGGGGTGATTGCGCGGGATCCGGAGTTTTTGCCGTTTATTGAGGCGGCGTTGACGGAGCAGGCGGTGGCGCAGTGGATGAGTCATACGCTGAATCCGGAGTCTGGCAAGGTGACGCGCTGGGCGATGCCGGGGTTGCATGCGTTCAATTTCTTGCTGGAGCACAGTCTGGGTGGCGGTGGTGTAGCCTCCCTTCGGATTGATCCCCAGGGTAAGGCTTTTGCACAGCAGCTGCTGGAGTTTCCGGTGCCCGTGCCTGATGGGCTGATCTCCCAGTGAACTCACTTTATTCGCTTCGGTGCAAGCACCCCAGACAATATTCCCGGATTCGACAGGTCTCAAAAGGAAAGTTTTATGAGTTATCAATCTGTACTTCGCCCCGGCTTGTTTGAAGGCCAAGTGTTTATTGTCACCGGAGGCGGTTCGGGTATTGGCCGTTGCACGGCTCACGAACTGGCGTCGCTCGGTGCTCGGGTTGCGCTGGTGGGTCGTAAGCAGGAAAAGGTGGACGCGGTTAAAGCCGAGATAGAGGAAGACGGCGGTATTGCCAGCGCCCATGCCTGTGACATTCGTGAGGAGGAGTCAGTCAAGGCCACGGTGAAGGCGATTATTGAGACCCACGGCGGTCTGAACGGGGTGGTGAACAATGCCGGCGGGCAGTTTGCGTCGCCGTTGACGGGGATTAACCAGAAAGGTTGGGAAACCGTGGTTCGGACCAATCTGACCGGTGGTTTTCTGATGGCCCGGGAGGCTTATACCCAGGCGTTGAACAAGACCGGTGGTTCGATTGTGAACATTGTGGCGGATATGTGGGGCGGTATGCCGGGCATGGGCCACTCTGGTGCAGCCAGGGCCGGGATGGTGAATTTTACCCAGACGGCCGCGGTTGAGTGGGCGCCTTCCGGGGTTCGGGTGAATGCGGTGGCGCCGGGGTGGATTGCGTCCAGCGGGATGGATAACTACCCGGCTCATATGAAGTCGTGGATTCGGAGCCTGGCGGATGCGGTGCCGATCAAGCGGATGGGGACGGAGTCGGAGGTGAGTTCGGCGATCTGTTTTCTGCTTAGCCCGGGCGCGGCGTTTATCAGTGGCGACTGCCTGCGGATTGACGGGGCGGCATCCCAGGGCGGGCGTGTCTGGCCGATGCCGAAGGCGAAGAATAACGAGCCCTATAACGGTTTCCATCGGGCGGTAACGCCGAAAGTATTGAGTGACGACTGAGGATTTCCCATGCAGGTACTGGAAACAACAATAACCCCCCAGTCTGACGAGTTCCGGGCCAATGTTGAGGCCATGGAAGCGCATATCTCGACTTTCCGGGATGTGGAGCAGAAGGTTCTGGACCTGGCGGAATCGGCCCGGGAGAAGTTCACCAAGCGCGGCAAGCTGCTGCCGAGGGATCGTATCAATCGGCTGCTGGATCGTGGCAGTGAGTTTCTGGAGCTGTGTTCACTTGCCGGTTACAAGATGCACGATGACAAAGACGGCTCCATGGCCGGCGGCGGCATTATTGCCGGCATTGGCCGGGTAGCCGGTGTGCGCTGTCTCGTGGTGGCCAGCAACAGCGCCATCAAGGGCGGAACCATTACACCCGCCGGCCTGGACAAGACCCTGCGTCTGCAGCAGATCGCCATGGAGAACAAACTTCCGGTCGTATCGATGTCGGAATCCGGTGGCGCCAACCTGAACTACGCCACCGACATCTTCGTGCTGGGCGCCCGGGGCTTTGCCAACCAGGCCCGCATGTCCGCCGCAGGCATTCCGCAAGTGACGGTCGTGCACGGTAACGCCACCGCCGGTGGTGCCTATCAGCCAGGCTTGTCCGATTACGTGATCACCGTGCGCGAGCAGGCCAAGATGTTCCTGGCCGGCCCGCCGCTGCTGAAAGCGGCCACGGGCGAGGTCGCCACCGATGAAGAACTCGGCGGCGCAGAAATGCACGCCACAGTAGCCGGCACAGCTGAATATCTGGCCGAGGACGATGCCGACGGCATTCGCCAGGCCCGGGAGATTCTCGGCGCCCTGCCCTGGAACGAAAACCTGCCGCTGCGCCAGGAGCCCCGGTGGGATGAGCCGCTGTATCCGGCGGACGAGCTGCTGGGCGTGATTCCTTCCGATGCCAAAAAGCCCTACGACGTGCGCGAGATCCTCGCCCGCATCGCCGACGGCTCCCGGTTCCTGGATTTCAAGAACGACTACGACAGCCAGACCGTGTGCGGCACCATTCGCATTCAGGGGCATAGTGTGGGCATCATCGGCAACAACGGCCCGATCACCCCGGCCGGTTCCACCAAGGCGGCTCAGTTTATCCAGCTCTGCGACCAGGCCGGCACCCCCATCCTGTTCCTGCACAACACCACCGGCTTCATGGTGGGCACGCACTCGGAGCAGAACGGCATCATCAAACACGGCTCCAAGATGCTGCAAGCCGTTGCCAACTGCCGGGTGCCGAAAATCGCCGTGGTGGTCGGCGGCTCCTACGGCGCCGGCAACTATGCCATGTGCGGCCGGGGCCTGGACCCAAGATTCATCTTCGCCTGGCCCAACAGCCGCACCGCCGTCATGGGCCCGGCCCAGGCCGGCAAGGTGATGCGCATTGTGGCCGAAGAAAAACAGCGCAAAAGCGGCATAGAGCCCGACGAGAAAACCCTGGCGTTCCTGGAACAAGCCACCGCCAAGAAACTCGAAGACGGCTCCACCGCCCTGTTCGGCACCGCACGGCTCTGGGATGACGGCCTGATCGACCCGCGGGATACCCGGCGAGTTCTGTCCCTGGTTTTGTCTGTCTGCCGCGAGGCCGAGCAGCGGCAGCTGCGGCCCAACTCTTACGGCGTGGCTCGGTTTTAGGTGGGGAGCTGGCTTCACCTGGTGTTTTATTTTGGGTGGAGCCCGCCTCGTGGATTGTTGTTCAGTAGTTGGAACCATGTGGGATGAGCTGTCCAAAAACCGCTACAAGCACATCCATGTGCGCTTCTCTCCGGCCATCCATGGCCTTCGAAGATTTTTGGACAGCTCATCCCACATGGTTCTACTCGACGTCACGGGAACATCTTTTTCGAGATGGCTTATCAAACTCAACCAAGGTGTGTCACAGCACTGCATCAGCTGCACCGCACTCACAAATTGCTGGCAGAATGCACCAAAGTCTTTAATTCAAGCGGGTGTGGTGTGGGGCCTTCAGAAAATGTGCGGAGCCATGGATGGCGGAGCAGAAGCGCCACAGGGATGTGCCGCAAGGAGCGGTTTTCTGAAGGCCCCACACCACACCCGCGACCCCAAGCTACCGGGCAAGCACCAAACAACGAACACAAGAACTAACTAAATTCAGGAAGAACTGGAGAACAAAAATGAAATTCACACCAGAACACGAAGCCCTGAGAAAAACCGTCAGAGACTTCGTTGAGAAAGAGATCAACCCGCATTGTGACGAATGGGAAGAAGCCGGCGAGTTTCCCATACATGAGGTATTCAAAAAACTTGGCAACCTGGGCCTGCTGGGCATCCAGAAGCCGGAAGAGTATGGCGGCATGGGCCTGGATTACAGCTACAACCTGGTCGCTGCAGAAGAACTCGGCATGGCCAGGTGCGGCGGCGTGCCGCTGGCGATCGGCGTGCAGACCGACATGTGCACCCCGGCCATCGCCCGCTTTGGTTCCGACGAACTGAAACGGGACTTCCTGGCCCCCGCCATCGCCGGTGACATGGTGGGTTGTATTGGCGTCAGTGAAGTGGGGGCAGGCTCAGACGTAGCCGGCCTGAAAACCACGGCGAAGAAAGACGGCGATGACTACATCATCAACGGCTCCAAGATGTGGATCACCAATTCTCCGAAAGCCGACTTCATCTGCCTGCTGGCCAACACCAGCGACGACAAGCCTCACAAGAACAAAACCCTGATCATCGTGCCCATGAACACGCCGGGTATTTCCTTCAGCCCGCACCTGAACAAACTGGGCATGCGCTCATCGGAAACCGCCCAGGTGTTCTTCGACGACGTGCGCGTACCCCAGCGCAACCGCATCGGCGCGGAAGGTACCGGTTTCATGTGCCAGATGATCCAGTTCCAGGAAGAACGCATGTGGGGTGCGGCGAACGTGATCAAGGCGCTGGAGCACTGCATCGACCAGACCATCGAATACTGCCGCGAGCGCAAGACCTTCGGACAGCCGCTGATCAACAACCAGTACATCCACTTCCGCCTGGCCGAACTGCAGACCGAAGTGGAAGCCCTGCGCGCCCTCACCTACCAGGCCTGTGAACTGCACATTGCCGGCAAAGACGTAACCAAACTGGCGTCCATGGCCAAGCTGAAGGCCGGTCGCCTGGGCCGTGAAGTCACCGACACCTGCCTGCAGTACTGGGGCGGCAACGGCTACATGTGGGAAAACCCCCTGGCCCGTGCCTACCGCGACGTGCGTCTGGTGTCCATCGGCGGCGGCGCCGACGAAATCATGCTGGGCATTATTTGTAAGCTGATGGGCACTTTGCCTGGCAAGAAACGCGACTAACGTTTGGAGTAGGGCCTCATGGGCAGGTAGAGCTTTCCGGGACACGCTGTGAATACATCCATGTACGCTTGACTGCAGCATCCCTGCTGCAGACAGTCCCGGAAAGCTCTACCTGCCCACAAGGCCCCGAACATTGCCATTGGTACCCTATGCCGGCCTGAAACGGAGCCTGATATGGAAAAGCAACTACCACATTGCGAAACACTGATTCTCGAGAAACAAGGCCCGTCCCTGTTTCTCACCATCAACCGCCCGGAAGTCCGCAACGCCATGAGCCTGCAGATGGTCGCGGAGTTGGCCGCCCTGTTCACCGAAGTTGAAAACGACAACAGCATCCGCGCCGTCGTCATCCGCGGTGCCGGCGGCCACTTCTGCGCCGGCGGCGACATCAAAGACATGGCCGGCGCCCGGGGCCAGAAAGGCGAAGGCAAGGACGACCCGTTCTACAAACTCAACCGCGCCTTCGGCCAGATGATCCAGCAGGTCAACGAATCCTCCAAAGTCGTCATCGCCATCACCGAAGGCGCCGTCATGGGCGGCGGCTTCGGCCTGGCCTGCGTCTCCGACCTCGCCATCGCCGGGCCCACCGCGAAATTCGGAATGCCGGAAACCACCCTCGGCGTCATCCCGGCCCAGATCGCTCCGTTCGTGGTCGAGCGAATCGGCCTGACCCAGGCCCGCCGGCTGGCGCTGCTGGGCTTGAGAATCGACGCAGCGGAAGCCTGCACACTGGGCATCGTTCACCAGGTTACGGAATCCGAAGAACAGCTGAACGACATGCTGAACCAAGCCCTTGAACGGGTTCGGCTGTGTGCCCCGAATGCCACGGCAGAAACCAAGGCGCTGTTGCATCGAGTCGGCCATGAAGCGATGACCGGTTTGCTGGATGACGCCGCCGAAAAGTTCGCCGCAGCCATAGGCGGGCCAGAGGGTACTGAGGGCACCATGGCTTTCATGCAAAAGCGTGAGCCAAAGTGGGCTGAGAATTAACACATACAAAAACTTGAACAAGCCACTCAACAATCATTGGGCAGGCAAACACCCAAGGTCGAGGGAGCGCCACTGGCGGGATCAGCCTCCGGAAAATTTCGAAGGCCAAGGATGGCCTGAGAGAAGCGCACATGGATGTGCTCGTAGCGGTTTTCCGGAGGCTGATCCCGCCAGTGGTGCGGACGAACACCAATCTGGGGCGGTCCAGTAACAAGGTAGATAACGCGTATGCTAAAAAAACTACTCATCGCTAACCGAGGCGAAATCGCCGTCCGGGTCATCCGCACAGCCAAAGCGCTGGGCTATCGAACCGTTGCCGTCTACTCCGAAGCCGACGCCAACGCCCTGCACGTTGAACAAGCCGACGAAGCCGTCTGCATTGGCCCGGCACAAGTCGCCGCATCCTACCTGAACGCCGAAGCCATCCTCGATGCCGCCGCCAAAACCGGCGCCGACTGCATCCACCCCGGCTATGGCTTCCTCTCCGAAAATGCAGGCTTCGCCAAAGCCATCAAACAAGCCGGCCTCACCTTCGTCGGCCCGCCCGAAAACGCCATCGAACTCATGGGCAGCAAACGCCGCTCCAAAATCGCCATGCAGGAAGCCGGCGTACCGGTCGTCCCCGGTTACGAAGGCAACAACGCAACCGACGACGAACTCATCGCCGCCGCCAAAGACATCGGCTACCCCCTCATGCTCAAAGCCTCCGCAGGTGGCGGTGGCCGGGGCATGCGCCTGGTGGAAAACGAAAGCGAACTGGCCGACAACATCAAGCGGGCCCGCTCCGAAGCCAAGCAAGCTTTCGGCGACGACGAGCTGATCATCGAAAAAGCCGTCATCGAACCCCGGCACGTGGAAATCCAGGTCTTCGCCGACCGCCACGGCAATGCCGTGTACCTGGGCGAGCGGGACTGCTCCGTGCAGCGCCGGCACCAGAAAGTCGTGGAAGAAGCGCCCTCGCCCTTCGTTACTCCGGAACTGCGCAAGGCCATGGGCGAAGCGGCCGTCAAAGCGGCCCTGGCCTGCGGTTACGAAGGCGCGGGTACCGTGGAGTTCCTTGTCGACAAAGACCGCAACTTCTACTTCCTGGAAATGAACACCCGCCTGCAGGTAGAGCACCCAGTCACCGAACTGATTACCGGGCAGGATCTGGTGGCCTGGCAGCTGATGGTGGCCGAAGGCCGGCCACTGCCGCTGGCCCAGGATGAGATCGAACTCAATGGCCACGCCATCGAAGTGCGCCTGTACGCCGAAGACCCGGCCAACGGCTTTACCCCGCAAACCGGCACCCTGCACGAGTTCACTCCGGCCGAGGGCGAAGGCTTACGGTTCGACACCGGCGTGCGCTCCGGTGACGTGGTCAGCCCCCACTACGACCCCATGCTGGCGAAAGTCATCGCCTGGGGCCAGAACCGGGACGAAGCCCGCCGCCGCCTGATCCGGGCGCTTGAAGACACCACGGTGTTCGGCGTAACCACCAACCGCCACTTCCTCAGCCGCATCATCGCGGATGACACCTTCGGTGCCGGTGAAGCCACTACGGCGTTCCTGCAGCAGGCGTTCAAAGATCACCCATCGCTGGCACCGCAAGCACTGAGCATCCGCGAACTGGCCCTCAGCGCCTGCGCCCTGAGCCTCAACAGCGCCGGGCAGGAAGGCTGGAGCAACGCACCGGCCACAGTAATTCCCATGAAGCTGGAAATACAGGAAGACACCGTGGAATTGCTGGTGCGTCACAGTGGCCACAAACTGCTGGTCTCCCATGGCGATGACCACTATGAACTGCTGATCCAGAGCCACGAACAAGGCCAGCTGTGCATTATCGACAATGGTATTCGTCAGCGGTGCCAATACTCCCGGGCCGGTGATTCCCTATATTTGCAGGCACTCGGCCGGTCGTGGTCGGTAACCGACATCACCCACCAGCCTGCCACAGGTGCCCAGGGCGCCGGCAGTGGCCGTATCCAGGCCAGTATGGACGGGGCGATTATCGATGTGCTGGTTGCCGCCGGCGACACCGTACAACAAGGCCAGACGCTGGTGATCCTGGAAGCCATGAAAATGGAGCATCCGGTGAAAGCCGACAGGGATGGCACCGTGGCAACGGTGCACACCAGCAGCGGAGACCAGGTACGGCGCAGCCAGTTACTGGTAGAGCTGGCCGCCAGCGAAACCGAAGAACAAACACAATAACAGGCGCAGGGCAGCACCCCTGCCCTGTCAGCAACGGAACGGACGCGCCATGAGCCAAGACAACGTAACCGCCAGAGACCTGATGCGCAGCCTGCCGGGCGTATTGCGCCGGTTCCCATTCATCGCCAGGGGGCTTTATTACTACGCCGTTAAAGATGACAAAAAGGAACTGACACTGGGCAAGCTGGTGGAGCGCAATGCCAGCAAATACCCGAACCGGCCCGCGATACTGTGCGACGACCAGACCATCACCTGGCAGGAATTCGATGCCTGGAGCAACCGGATCGCCCACTATCTGAAAGACCAGGGCCTGGTAAAAGGCGATGCCATTGCCGTACTGCTCGACAACCGCCCGGAGCTGCTGGCCCTGGTGGCCGGCGCCGGCAAAGTAGGCGTGGCCTGTGCCATGCTCAACACCTCCCAGAAAGGCAAGGTGCTGACCCACAGCATCAACCTGATTGAACCGAAAATGCTGGTGGTCGGGGAAGAACTGCTGGAGCACGCCGAAGGCATTCGCAAAGAAATCGATCTTAAACACAGCACCCCGTTCCTTTACCTGGCCGACACCAACACCCTGAACATCTACGGCGACGCGCCGGAGGGCTACGTCAACCTGGCACAGGAGGTCAGCCGTTGCCCCTCGGCCCGGCCAACCCTGAGCAACCCGGTGGTAATGGGCGACACCGTGGTATACCTGTACACCTCCGGCACCACCGGCCTGCCCAAGGCAGCCCCGGGTTCACACCGCAAATTCATCCGCGCCTACGGCGGCTTCGGCATGCTGTCCCTGGCCATGGAACCGGAAGACGTTCTCTACTGCACCCTGCCTCTGTACCACGGCACTGCGCTGCTGGTCTGCTGGGGCTCGGTACTGGCCGGCGGCTCGGCCATCGCCCTGCGCCGGAAATTCTCCGCCAGCGCCTTCTGGGACGATGTCCGCCGCTACAAAGCCACCACCTTCGGCTACGTGGGAGAACTCTGCCGCTATCTGCTCAACCAGCCTACCAGCGACCAGGACCGAAACCACAGCCTGACCAAGATGATCGGCAACGGCCTGCGTCCCTCTATCTGGAAGGAATTCAAGGAACGCTTCGGCATTGAAACCGTGGCAGAGCTGTACGCTTCCTCAGAGGGCAACATCGGCTTCAGCAACTTCTTCAACATGGACAACACCGTCGGCTTCTCCACCGCGCCCTACAAACTGGTGAAATACCACGAAGGCACCCGGGACCCGATCCGCACCGAGAAAGGCCGGCTGGAAGAAGTGGCAAAAGGCGAACCGGGCTTACTGATTGGCGAAATCACCAAGAAATGGGCGTTCGAAGGTTACACCCAGAAAGAAGCCACCGAAAAATCCATCTTGCGAGACGCCTTCAAAAACGGCGACGCCTGGTTCAACACCGGCGACGTGCTGAAAGAAATCGGCTGCCGGCACCTGCAGTTCGTCGATCGCATGGGTGACACCTTCCGTTGGAAGGGCGAAAACGTCTCCACCACCGAGGTGGAAAACATCATCGACGGCTCCGGCATGGTGCAGGAAGCCATCGTGTACGGCGTGGAAATCCCGGACACCAACGGCAAAGCCGGCATGGTGACCCTGGTGCCCCAGAATCCGGAGGCGGATTTTGATGTGGACAGGCTGTTCGCTTATTTGAGCGACAACCTGCCAGCCTATGCCGTTCCGGTGTTTGTGCGGGTAACCCATGCCATCGAGAAAACGGGAACGTTCAAGTACCGGAAGGTGGATATCCAGAAGCTCGGCTATTCCCTGGACCGGCCCCACGAGGAAGTCTATGCCTGGCTTCCCGGCACATCCGTTTATACCCGACTGACGCCCGAGCTGGTTTCTGACATCGACTCTGGTGGGGTTCGGTTTTAGCCTTTAGCCCTGAGTTGGGGCCTGTTTTCGGCCTTAGCCTGTTGGTTTTGGGGGTGCGGCCGGGTTGGGGCGCGCTTCCAAAAAACCGCTACAAGCACGTCCCTGTGCGCTTCTCTCCGGCCATCCATGGCCTCCGAAATTTTTTGGAAGCGCGCCCCAACCCGACCAATCATAGCCCCAGTAATAGTCAGACGGTTTCAGTCCCACCAGGACTTAATCTCCACTGACTATTACTCCGAGGCACGAACAGCGGGAGCGGGGTGTGGCCTCCCAAAAATGTGCGGAGCCATGGATGGCGGAGCAGAAGCGCCACAGGGATGTGCCGCAAGGAGCGGTTTTTGGGAGGCCACACCCCGCTCCCGTATACGCCCAAAGCCTCAGGCTAGGGGCCCAAGCTGACAAACCAAATCAAGCCCCGACGCGAAGCACGACCTTGCCGGTAGCCCGACGACCTGTCAGGGCGCCCAGGGCTTCCGCGTATTGCTCGAAATCGAACACCTCGCTGACCTTCGGGTCGATTTTGCCCTCAGAGTACATCTGCAGCAGCTCCATCATGTTCTGGGCACTCACCTCCGGCTCGTTGCGGGTAAAGGCACCCCAGAACACGCCGACCACAGAACAGCCCTTCAACAACGTCAGGTTGGCCGGCACTTTCGGGATGTCGCCGGCGGCGAAGCCGATGATCAGGTGGCGGCCATTCCAGGCCATAGTGCGCAGGGCCTGTTCGGTGAAGTCGCCGCCGACCGGGTCGTAGATCACGTCCACACCTTTGCCCTTGGTGAGCTTCTTCACCGCATCTTTCAGGGGCTCGTCGGTGTAGTTGATCAGCTCGTCGGCACCGGCATCCTTGGCGATGCGAAGCTTCTCGGAGCTGCTGGCCGCCGCAATCACTTTCGCCCCCATCGCCTTGCCCAGTTCCACCGCTGCCAGGCCAACGCCACCGCTGGCGCCGAGCACCAGAAGGGTTTCGCCGGGCTGTAGGTTTGCGCGCTGTTTCAGTGCATAGTAGGAGGTGCCGTACACCATCATAAAGCCGGCGGCTTTTTCATCCGGCATGTTGTCCGGTATCGGTAGCAGGTTGGATTCCGGGGCGACGACTTCTTCGGCAAAGGCACCGAAGCCAGTCAGGGCCGCTACCCGGTCGCCAGGCTTGAAGCGGGTAACTTTTTCCCCTACTTCGATTACTTCCCCGGCCAGCTCACCGCCCGGAGAAAACGGCATGGGGGGCTGCAGCTGGTACTTGCCTTCGATGATCAGGGTATCGGGAAAGTTCAGGCCGGCGGCTTTTACGCGGATTTTTACGCCCCGGTCGCCCATTTTCGGGCTGGGTACGTCTTCGATGACCAGTGTTTCGGCGGGGCCGTACTCTTTGCACAGAATAGCTTTCATGATCTCTCCTGATGGCGCCGCCGCACACAGGGGGCACCGTTGTTGTTCGGTATTTTATTGAGGGAGATCAAGCTAAACAGAGTTCCGGTATGAAGCAAATAAAGTTAGCTTATCGGACTTTATTAGCCAAGCTAATAACATCGCGTAAACCCTCCCACTTCAAGCACCTTGCGTTATCAACTGGATGAATCGCAGGCCATTTTCAGCTATGCTTCGCGCTCCCGTTCTGAATGCGTTTTTCGTCCACTTTCAGCCCCAGAGCCGGCCATGTTCGACATCATCTACACCCTTGAAATGATCGGCATTGTGGCGTTTGCCATTTCCGGCATGATTGTCGCGCGCTCGAAAAACATGGATCCGGTGGGGGTCTTTGCCATCGGCTTCATTACCGCACTGGGCGGCGGAACCCTGCGGGATCTGATCATGGACAACCATCCGCTTTACTGGATCAAGCACGAAGAGCAGCCGATCCTGATCCTGGCCATGGCTATTGTGTTCAGCTACTGGAGCCGGGCCCACAGCCTGAAAGAGTCCCGCATTGTGTTTCCGGATGCCATCGGGCTGGGTATTTTCTCCATCCTCGGCGCCCAGCTGGCGCTGGACCTTGGGCATTCGTGGTTTATTGCGTCCATGTTGGGGGTGATGACCGGGTGCTTTGGCGGCGCGCTTCGCGACACCCTGTGCAACGAAGTGCCGTTTATCTTCCGCAAAGACCAGATCTACGCCTCCATCGCGTTTGCCGGCTGCTGGCTCTATTTCGTCTGCCAGTGGTTCCTGGAAAGCGAGTCGCTCGCCCTGACCATCGGTCTGTCATTTATTGTCATTGTGCGAATGGCCGCCGTGCGTTTTGATATCCGTCTACAGAGAGATAACGCGGCTCACTGAACTGTCAATCATCCCTTGGCCTGAGGCCCGTGAGCCGGTAACATTGCCGTTTTTTCATCCAGTTCACGATTTCCGCACGTCAAAAGATTTTAAACTCCAACCCAGGCATCCTGAGAGGCAGACCCCCGTCATGCTTGAACGACTGTTCCAACTCCAGGCCCACGGCACTACTGTTCGTAAAGAAGTGGTAGCGGGCATTACCACCTTCCTGACCATGGCTTACATTATCGTGGTCAACCCCAGCCTACTTTCTTCCACCGGCATGGATTTCGGCGCCGTGTTCGTGGCGACCTGCCTGGCGGCGGTCATCGGCACCCTGATCATGGGCCTGTGGGCCAACTACCCCATCGCGCTTGCCCCGGGCATGGGCCTGAACGCGTTCTTCTCGTTCACGGTGGTTGGCAGCATGGGCTACAGCTGGCAGGTGGCGCTGGGGGCAGTGTTCCTGTCCGGCTTGCTGTTCTTCCTGCTGAGCATTTTCAAGGTGCGGGAATGGATCATCAATTCCATCCCCCTTTCACTGCGATTCGGCATTTCCGCAGGTATCGGTTTCTTCCTGGCCCTGATTGCCCTGAAGAATGCCGGCATTGTGGTAGATCATCCCGCTACCCTGGTCAGCCTGGGTGATGTGAAGGTACCCGAGGCCCTGCTGTTCTTTGCCGGCTTTGTGCTGATCTGTGCGCTCTCCTTCCGCCAGGTTACCGGTTCTGTGATGATCGGCATTATTGCTATAACCGCCGCCGCCATGATGCTGGGCATGGTGGAGTATCAGGGTATTGTGTCTGCACCGCCGAGCATCGCCCCCACCTTTATGCAACTTGACCTGGCCGGCGCCCTGAACGTTGGCATGATCAGCGTGGTCTTTGCCTTCCTGTTTGTAGACCTGTTCGACACCTCCGGCACCCTGGTGGGCGCGGCCCAGAAAGGCGGTTTGCTGGACAAGGACGGCAAACTGCCGCGCCTGGGCCGGGCCCTGATGTCTGACTCTGTTGCCACCATGTCTGGCGCCGCACTGGGTACATCCACCACCACCAGTTACGTGGAATCCACTGCCGGTATCGCGGCCGGCGGCCGCACCGGCCTGACCGCAGTTGTGGTCGCCCTGCTGTTCCTGGCTTGCCTGCTGTTCTCACCCATTGCCAGTGTGATCCCGCCCTATGCCACAGCCCCGGCACTGCTGTACGTGGCCTGCCTGATGGCCAGCGGGCTGAAACTGATCGACTGGGACGACATCACCGACACCGCACCGGCTATCGTGACCGCCCTGATGATGCCGCTGACGTTCTCCATCGCCCACGGCATTGCCCTTGGCTTCATCACCTATGTGGCGGTGAAAGCCCTGGCTGGCCGCTGGTCTGACCTGAACTGGAGCGTCACCGTGATTGCCGTCGTCTTCGTTCTGAAATTCATGTTCCTGGACCTGGCATAAGCCGGGTCCATACAGGTGAGTTATGGATTATTTTTCCGAAAGTATTAAAAAGGCCATCCGCACGGTACCGGACTGGCCCAAACCGGGGGTGTCGTTCCGCGACATCACCACGGTGCTGCAGGACAAAACAGCTTTTCGAAAGCTGATTGATGCCTTTGTACACCGCTACCACGGCCAGCATATTGATGCCGTGGCCGCCGTTGACGCCCGCGGTTTTATCATCGGCTCGGCCCTGGCCTATGAGCTGAACGCCTCGCTGGTGCTGGTGCGCAAGAAAGGCAAGCTGCCGTTCGACACCATGGTGGAAGACTACGAGCTGGAATACGGCACCGCGTCTGTCGAACTGCACAAAGATGCCTTCAAGCCCGGCGACAAAGTGGTGCTGGTGGACGACCTGATCGCTACCGGCGGCACCATGCTGGCCGCCACCCGGCTGATCCGCCGCATTGGTGCGGAAATTGTGGAAGTGGCCGCGATGATCGACCTGCCGGATCTGGGTGGCTCCCGCAAGCTGCAGGAAGAAGGCCTGCAGGTTTATACTGTGTGTTCATTCGACGGAGAATAACCACAGTTACAGGAGGCGACCATGCCCGATTATCAGCACCACTGGAAAGACGGTACCCCCGTTCACCTGCCCCTTGGCAAGATCGTGTGCATTGGTCGCAACTACGCCGAACACGCCCGGGAACTGAATAACCCGGTGCCGGACGAGCCGCTGCTGTTTATCAAACCCTCTACAGCAGCGGTTCATATTACCCGCCCGCTGGATTTCCCTCGCAATCAGGGCGCGGTGCACTTTGAAACCGAACTGGCGGTACTCATCGGCCGCCCACTCACCCATGCCTCCGAGAGCGAAGCTGAAGCTGCCATTCTGGGATACGGCCTGGCGCTGGACCTGACCCTTCGGGATATCCAAAGCAAGCTCAAGGAAAAGGGCCAGCCCTGGGAACGGGCCAAGGCCTTTGACGGCGCCTGCCCGCTCTCGCCTTTCGTGCCCGCCGACAAACTTCCGAAGGACAACATTCACTTCACCCTGGACATTAACGGCCAGCGCCAACAGACCGGCGACACCCGTGATATGCTGAACCCCATCGTACCGCTGATTGCCCACATGAGCAGCCAGTTCACCCTGCGACCGGGGGACGTGGTGCTGACCGGAACCCCGAAAGGCGTTGGCCCGCTGGAATCCGGCCAGACCCTGTCGCTGGAACTGGAAGATCTGCTGTTTGTGGAAACCACAGTGGTCTGAAATGCCTGCCTGAACGCATATTCAGGCACATCATCAGTTTCAGGGAACACCCAGCACCATGGCGAAGAAACCGGTAACCTCACGCACAGGTCGATTCTTCAAACTGGCCGGCATGACCGCCTCGGTGGCCGGCCAGTACGCTGGCCAAAGGGCACGGCGTATGTTCCGCACCGTGGATGACGAAAGCGCCCGCAGCGAAAGCTACACCCGCATGGCCGACGAGATTGCCGATACCCTGGGCGAGCTCAAGGGCGCCGTCATGAAAGTGGGCCAGATTGCCTCCCAGACCCAGGACTTCCTGCCCAAGGAGTTCTCCCAGGCACTGGAAAAACTCCAGAAAGAAGCCCCACCCATGCCCTTCGAGGTGATTCTGGAGCAGGTGGAAAGCGAGCTGGGCAAGCCCGTGGGCGAGTTGTTCGAATACCTTCAGGAAACACCCTACGCTTCCGCTTCCATCGGGCAGGTGCACCGGGCCCGTCTGCACGACGGCACTGACGTGATCGTAAAAGTTCAGTACCCCGGCGTGGATGAGTCCTGCGACTCAGACCTGAAACAGCTGCGCCTGGCCCTGAAACTGGGCGGCCTGCTGAAAATGCCAAAGGAGACCGTGGACCAGCTGTTCGGCGAAATCCGCCTGCGCCTGAAAGAAGAACTGGATTACGAAAACGAAGCCCGCAACCTGAAACTCTTCCACGACTTCCACAAAGACCAGCCGTGGGTACTGATTCCGGAAGTGATCGACAGCCACTCCACCCGCCGGGTACTGACCCTGGAACTGGTGGAAGGCGACCACGTCAGCAAGGTCACCCCCGAACGCTACAGTCAGGAAACCCTGAACGACATCGGCCACCGCATCTTCACCATCATGGCCGACCAGCTGTTCCGCTTCCAGTGCATCCACGGCGACCCACACGCTGGCAACTTCGCCTACCGGCCGGACGGGACGATCATCATGTATGACTTTGGCTGCGTGAAGAAACTGAAGCCGGAGATTGTAGAAGCCTACCGCAAGGCACTGATTGCCGCGCTGGATGAAGACTACCAGGCGCTGGACGAATATCTGATTGATCTGGGCGCCCGCGTGGATAACCAGCCGGCGGTAGACGAAGCCTACTACGCCATGTGGCGCGACATACTGATTATTCCGTTCCTGAACGATGAACCTTACGACTTTGCCGAGGCAGACATCCACAAGCACGTCGCGGCGAAAACCAGTACGGTGTTCAAGTATCTGGATTACTTCAAGCCGCCAGTGGAAAGTATCTTTATTGACCGGATGATTGCGGGGCATTACTGGATACTGAAAAGGCTGGGCGTACAGGCCGCGTTCAGAAATGAACTGGAGAAATACCTCCGAGGTTGAGCCTTGTGATGGGCCCCGGCCCCCAGCACAGCCCTGTTGCGGGATAGACCTTCCAAAACACGCTCCTTGCGGCACATCCATGTGACGCTTGGGCTCCGCCATCCATGGCTCCGCACAGTTTTGGAAGGTCTATCCCGCAACAGCGCTCCAAACTTGGGAGCTAGCCCAGAGAGCGAACCCATTCATTCAAACCATCGCTGGCACCTTTCCGGATCACTCTGGCACGTGAAACCGAGGCTGGTTCTCCCGGATCAATCACGGTGATGGGCACATCGATGTCCACTTCGTAGACCAGCCCGGCGGCCGGGTATACCTGTAGTGGCGTTCCCACAATCAGTAACTGGTCTGCCGTGCGAACCACTTCTGCAGCGGCATCCAGCATCGGCACTTCCTCACCAAACCAGACAATGTGTGGGCGAAGCTGGGCACCGAGGTCACAGGTATCACCGGGCTTGATGTCGTTGTAGCCGATATCGTAGATCAGCTCAGGATTCACCGAGCTGCGCGCCTTGGTGAGCTCGCCGTGCAGGTGCAGCACATTGGAGGAGCCGCCCCGCTCGTGCAGGTCATCCACGTTCTGGGTGACTACGGTAACCCGGTAGCGGTTTTCCAGTTCGGCTAGCAGGCGGTGGGCAGGGTTCGGCTGGACCGACAGCAACTGCCGGCGGCGTTCGTTGTAGAACCGTAACACCAGGTCTCGGTTACGCTCGAACGCCTCCGGTGTCGCCACATCGTACACACTGTGCTGCTCCCACAACCCGCCGTTGTCACGGAAGGTGGAGAGGCCGCTTTCGGCGCTGATGCCAGCGCCGGTGAGTACTACGATGTGCTCTTGCATCAGTCGAAGATCTTGCCCGGGTTGATGATACCGTTGGGGTCGAACACCTGCTTGATACCCTTAAGATAGGCGATTTCCGCCTCGCTGCGGGTGTAATGCAGGTAGGGCTTCTTGGTCATGCCCACGCCGTGCTCGGCAGACACACTGCCCTGGTAACGCTCGACAATTTCGAACACCCACTTGTTCACCTGCTGGCACTTCTCGAAGAAGTCTTCCTTAGCCATGTCTTCCGGCTTCAGGATGTTCAGGTGCAGGTTGCCGTCGCCGATGTGGCCGAACCAGATGATTTCGAAGTCCGGGTAGTGTTCGGTGACGACGTCGTCGATTTCCTGCAGGAAGCCCGGCACCTTCGATACCACCACAGAAACATCGTTCTTGTAGGGAATACGCGGGGCGATGGACTCGGAGATCCGCTCCCGCAGCTGCCACAGGTTCCGGGCCTGGGTTTCGCTCTGGCTGATCACACCGTCCAGCACCCAGCCTTCTTCTACGCAGTGCTCGAACAGGGACATGGCATCGTCCATCACCTGGTCAGACACCGCCTCGAATTCCAGCAGTGCGTAGTACGGCGCTTCGGTCTCGAACGGGGCCTGTACCTGGCCGTGGGCCAGTACGTGGTTCATGGCCTGGTGGGAGAAAAATTCGTAGGCGGTCAGGTCCAGCTTGCTCTGGAACTTCTGCAGCACATCCATGGTGTTGGTCAGGTCGCCCAGGCCCAGAACCAGTACCGTGAGGTTATCCGGCTGGCGGGTAAGCTTCATGGTGGCTTCGGTAATGAAGCCCAGGGTGCCCTCGGCGCCGATAAACAGGTGGCGCAGGTCGTAGCCGGTATTGTTCTTTTCCAGGTCCTTGTTCAGGTCCAGGATATCGCCCTTGCCGGTGACCACTTTCAGGCCGGCTACCCAGTCGCGGCTCATGCCATAGCGGATCACCTTGATGCCACCGGCGTTGGTAGACAGGTTGCCGCCCAGCTGGCTGGAACCGGCAGAGGCGAAGTCCACCGGATAGTACAGGCCGTTTTCCTCGGCGAAGTTCTGCAGCTGTTCGGTCACCACGCCCGACTGACAACGCACCGTGCGGTCGCTGGCATTGAATTCCAGAATCTGGTTCATGTTATCGAACGCCACTACCACCTCGCCGTTGGCGGCAACGGCGCCGGCGCTCAGGCCGGTACGCCCGCCGGAAGGCACCAGGGCCACCTTGTGCTCGTTGGCAAACTTCACCACGGCCTGCACCTGCTCGGTGGTCTTCGGCAGTACGATCGCCAGGGGCTTGGGCGGATGGATTTTGGTCCAGTCCTTGCCATAGGTGTCCAGGTCGGCCGGATCGGTCAGAACCTTGCCCGGGGCGTCGCCGGTAGCCACCAGCTCTTTAAGGGAAGCAATGATCTGTTCGGAATTCATGGGTGTGTCTGTCTCTCAGGTTGGTCCGCGCGTGGTCAGAAGGCGTTCACAAAGAATTGATTCAGGCAAACCGGCGCGCTGTGAAAATCTCCGTTTATGGTATCATACCGCCCCTGTTCTGTGAGCCGGGTTGACGATCCCCGGCCGCGGTCATTTCACGTGACGAAAGGTTCGGAAGCTAGCCCATGTCAAATACGTCTCTCGAAAAGAGCAAAATCCGGATCCTGCTGCTGGAAGGCGTGCATCAATCTGCCATTGATACCCTGAACGCTGCGGGTTACACCAACATCGAGTACCTGACCCATTCACTGGGCGAGGAAGACCTGATCGAGAAGATTGCCGATGCGCACTTCGTCGGTATCCGGTCTCGCACCCAGCTGACCGAGAAAGTATTTGAAGCTGCCAAGAAGCTGGTGGCTGTGGGCTGTTTCTGCATCGGCACCAACCAGGTGGACCTGCAGGCTGCAACCCGCCGTGGTGTTGCCGTTTTCAACGCACCTTTCTCCAACACCCGTTCCGTAGCCGAGCTGGTTCTGGCCCAGGCCATCCTGCTGCTGCGTGGCGTGCCCGAGAAGAGCGCCAAGGCGCATCGGGGTGAGTGGATCAAGTCCGCCAAGAACAGCTACGAAATCCGCGGCAAGAAGCTGGGCATCATCGGCTACGGCAACATCGGTACCCAGTTCAGTGTCCTGGCCGAGAGCCTGGGCATGGACGTGTATTTCTACGACGTGGTTTCCAAGCTGTCGATCGGTAACGCCACCCAGGTGGGCACCCTGCAGGAACTGCTGAACATCGCAGACGTGGTTTCCCTGCACGTGCCGGAAACCCCGGCCACCAAGTACATGTTCAAGGCCGAGCAGTTCGCCCAGATGAAGCCTGGCTCCATCCTGATGAACGCTTCCCGCGGCACCGTCGTCGACATCGACGCGCTGGCCGACGCCCTGCGCTCCGGCAAGCTGCTGGGTGCTGCGGTAGACGTATTCCCGGTTGAGCCGAAGTCCAACGATGAAGAGTTTGTGTCTCCGCTGCGCGAGTTCGACAACTGCATCCTGACTCCGCACGTGGGTGGCTCCACCATCGAAGCCCAGGAAAACATCGGCCGTGAAGTGGCTGAGAAGCTGGCCATGTACAGCGACAACGGCACCTCTGTGTCTTCCGTGAACTTCCCGGAAGTCGCCCTGCCTTCGCACCCGAACCAGCACCGCCTGCTGCACATTCACGAGAACGTGCCGGGCGTGATGTCCGAGATCAACCAGGTGTTCTCCGAGAACAGCATCAACGTGTGCGGCCAGTACCTGCAGACCAAGGAAGATATCGGCTACGTAGTCGTGGATGTCGACAAGGCCTACGGCGAACTGGCCCTGGAAAAACTGCGTCAGGTGAAAGGCACAATTCGCTGCCGCGTTCTGTTCTGACCCGGTTTTCACCAGCCGTAAAAAAACCCCGCAGGCTTTCGCCTCCGGGGTTTTCTTTTGCGCTGGGAGCGGAGAATTACTGCTCCATCGGCACCAGCGTCAGCTCAACGCGACGGTTCTGCTCACGGCCGGCTGAGGTATCGTTAGAAGCAACCGGGTAGCGCTCGCCATAACCGGTCGCACGGGTACGGCGCGGCTCGATGCCCTGGTTCAGCAGGAAGTCCCGCACTGAAGAAGCACGGCGCTCACTCAGCAGCTGGTTGTAGCTGTCGGAACCGGTGCTGTCTGTGTGGCCTTCAATCTGGATGATGGTCTTGTCGAACTCTTTCAGCACCAGGGCGACAGACTCCAGGGTGCCGGTAAAGCCGGAACGGATGCTGGACTGGTCTGTGTCAAAGGTGATGTTGCCAGGCATAACCAGCTCGATCTGGTCGCCATTACGGACGACGCGAACACCGGTGCCTTCCAGCTTCTGACGCAGCTGCGCTTCCTGGCGGTCCATGTAGTAACCGATACCACCACCGACAGCCGCACCACTGGCAGCGCCGATCAGGGCACCCTTGCCGCGATCACTGCTGCTGGATGTAGCCGCACCCACGACAGCACCGCCCAGGGCACCGATAATGCTGCCCTTGGTGGCGTTAGAGGTTTTCTCTTCGCCGGTGTACGGGTCGTACGTCATGCAGCCACTCATACCAACGGTGGCAACTGCGAAAGCAAGGATTGTCTTCTTCATGGTTTTCTCCTGCGTCGGTTTTTCTTGCGGCCCTGCCAGATCCGGCGCCGGCCATTTCATTCCGAGAATGTTTCAATAATGGTGTTAAACACCGTAGCCTGCAAATCCTGGGCTTCGTTTACCAGATGATGACGACCATCCGGGATCCTTCGTTCCCTCACAGAGGAAAATTTATTGCGGATAATGCGCAGATTGTGCTGCCAGTCTACGGTGGTGTCTTTCTCGCCCTGCACCACGGTAACCGGAAAATCCACCGGCCTGGCCGACTCGATGTGCGGCACCCATTTTTTCAGGGCCGTTACCCAATCAACGTGCACCGCGCGGGCCTGGAGCGGGTCATGCTCCCGCAAAAACTGCAGAAACCGCGTATTCCCGCTGTTTTCGTTAAAGGCTCGCTTCCATCGGGTCAGAAACGGTTTGACCACACTGTGCAGCACTCTGGCACCTAACCAGCCCATGGGCCGAACGAGGGGCGCCAGCAGGACCACTCTCCGGAATGCGGAGGTGTCCTGATCGTGGTGGTTGGACAGCAGGTAGTCAATCAGGATCGCCCCACCAGTACTCTGGCCCACAGCAAACCAGGGCCCGCGCACCATGTCTTTCACCTCGGCCATGACCTCAGACAACACCGCCTGGTATTCCAGGAAACTGCCAATGGCTGCCGGTGTACCGCTGGACAGCCCGTGCCCGGGCTGGTCGTAGGTCAGCACGTCAAAACCGGCGCCCAGGCAACGGTCAATCAGCTGGGTATACAGCCCCACGTGGTCAAAATAACCATGCAGGATGAACACCGTGCCCTTGCTCCCTGCCGCCTCCGGCAGCCGGAAGTAATGCACCATGACTTCGTGCCGGTCTGCCTTTACGTAGCCCTGATGGTAAGCCACCTCCGGGTGCTCCACCCAGAGATCCAGGCCGTAAAAACGGCAATAGGCTTCCATCTCAACACTGAGGTCCCGGCGCTCGGCCGGGTCGAAAGGCTCCAGACGCTCCAGCAGGGAATGTCTGTCCCAATTCGGTATTTCTATGGTATCTGTTTTCCAGTACACGTAGAGTTAAACGCCTGTCATGAATCAATAATTGACCGTCATCCTAACCCATTCACGAGGGAGAACACAGATGTTCCAGCCGCTTCTTGAGGCAGGGTTACGCCAGACCATGCACCGCCTGGTGCGCCCCATGCTCTCGAATGCTGTACCGCTGTCACTGCAACGCCGGCTGGTTCGCCAGGCCTATCGCAGCTCGGTTCCTCCCCGTGATGTCCGCTTCCGCAAAGACGACCTTGGTAATGTGCCGGTACTGAGGGCTACGCCGGCGCAACCGGCAATAGGCACCATCCTGTACCTGCACGGAGGTGGCTATATCATCGGCTCGGCCGCCACCCACAGAGGCATTGCCGGGCACCTGGCGAAGCTGAGCGGTTGTGAAGTGATCGTTCCGGATTACCGGCTGGCACCGGAACACCCCTACCCGGCCGCACCGGATGACGCAGAATCGGTTTACCGGGCACTGCTGAGCCAGGGCATTCCGGCAAGCTCGGTGGCGCTGGCGGGCGATTCGGCCGGGGGTGGGCTGTCGTTAGTCCTCGCCATGCGCCTGCGGGACCAGAACAAGCCGTTGCCGTCTTCCATCACCTGTTTTTCCCCGTGGACCGACCTGACCCAGCAACAGCTCTACCAACCGGAATGCGAACCGGTCTTGCACGCCAGCTGGACCAAAAATGCAGCCCGCCTGTATGGCGGCCACACACCCCTGACCAATCCGATGATTTCACCGGTGTTCGGTGATCTGACAGGCCTGCCACCGCTGCTCATTCAGGTGGGCAGCCAGGAAATACTACTGAATGATGCCACCCGGCTGGTGGCAGTGGCCAAGCGCGACGGTGTGGACACTACGCTGGAGATCTACAACAGCCTGTGGCATGTGTTCCAGGTACACAGCGGCCAGCTGGACCGAGCCACCGAAGCCGTGGCCGTGGCCGCCGACCATATCAGGCGTCATCTGGCAGACTGACTTCGCCCTTCAGGAGCGCTTCTTTTCGAACCCGGGGCCAGCGTTTTACCTGCCATTCCAGTTTCGAGGCCCGGCTGCGATCGCCGGCCGGGGCCTGGAACTCCAGGGTCAACGGGCCTTTACCTCGCAAGCTGCGGGCCCCCTTGGGCGCACCGGCCTGATGCTCGGCGAAGCGCCGCCCAACGTCGGTGGTAATTCCAGTATACAGCGCACCAGAGGCGGTACGCACCAGGTACAGAAACCAGCCCTCAGCCATGTCCCAGCGCCTGCTCCCGTTGTTTCACTTTTTTCTGCTGCAGCCAGAGCCCGGCAATAATCAGCACCAGCCCCACGTAGGTGGATGGCAGAATCACCTCGCCCAGAATGAAATAGATAAACACCAGTGATAAAAACGGGGAGATGAAGATCAGATTACTCACTTTCGACGTATTTTCCGCCTTTTTCATGGCCTGGGACCAGAGCACAAAGGCAATCCCCATCTCGAACACCCCCACGTACAGGGCCGCTGCCAGCGAGCCACCTAAAGGAAATTCCAACCCGACGGTATACCAGCACACCAGGGCGATCACCGGCAGGCCAAACAGGAAATTCAGGAACAGGCCAACTACAGGGTCACGGGTGTCCCGGGTGGCAATAATCCAGTAAGACGCCCAGACCACCGTACTGCCCAGCGCCAGGGAGACCCCCAGCGGGTCTGAAAAACTCAGAGAGGTAACCGCCCCGCGAGTGGCAATCACCACTACCCCGGCATAGCACACCAGCCCGGCCAGGATATCGATACGGCGCAGCTTCTGGCCCAGGAACGGCACAGACAGATACGCCAGCACCAGCGCCCAGGTGTAGTTCAGAGGCTGGGCCTCCTGGGCCGGCAACCGGTCAAAGGCGCCGAACAACAGGAAATAATACAAGCAGGGATTGATCAGCCCCATGCCGATAGACTGAAGGTACTGGCGGCGGGAAAGCTGGAACACCTCCTGCCAGCGTCCCATGATCACCAACGCTCCACCCATCACCACAATGGAGGCGGCACAGGCCACCAGCAGCATCTGCACCGGCGCCAGGTCCGCCAGGGCCAGCTTGAACGCCGTAGCCACGGTAGACCAAAGCAATACAGTACCCAGACCAAACAACATGGCCTGCTTCTGGTTTTTCATGAATTCTGCTCCGGATTGGTTTCGAGCCAGCGATAGAGTGTCCGCCGGTTAATACCGAGGATCTGTGCAGCACGGCGCTTGTTGCCATCAACCGCCGCCATCACCTTGCGCACATAGTCCTGCTGCAGGGCTTCCAGTGTAGGCCATTCCGGGATGTTATCGGCCACAGGGTCGGCCGGGGGCGCCTGAAGCGAACTTTGCCGCTTGCGAATCCGCTCTGGCAGATGCTCCGGCTGGATGGTGTCGCCATCACAGAAGGTCACCGCCCGTTCAATGGCACTGGACAACTCCCGGACATTTCCCGGGAATGGATAGTCCCGGAGCACCCGGAGGGTGACATCACTGAACTTGATGAACCCCCGGTTGTGTCGCCGGCAGGCTTCTTTCAGGAAGTGCATGGCCAGCATTTCCACGTCTTCATCCCGGTCCCGCAGTGGCGGCACCTGCAGCGCTAGGGTTTCCAGACGGTAGTACAAATCTTCCCGGAACAGCCCGCCTTCAACGGCCTTCATCAGGTTTACATGGGTAGCCGCCAGAATGCGTACATCCACGGTTTCTTCGTGATCCGCCCCGACCGGCTTGATGGCGCCTTCCTGCAGCACCCGCAGCAGCTTGGCTTGCAGTGACAGCGGCATTTCACCGATCTCGTCCAGCAGCAAGGTACCACCACTGGCTTCGGCAAACAGGCCTTTGCGGGCCTGGCGGGCGCCGGTAAAGGCGCCAGCTTCGTGGCCGAAAAACTCGCTTTCCATCAGGTCTGGCGGAATGCCGGCGCAGTTCACCGCCAGGAACGCCCTTTCCGCCCGGTCACTCTGAGTGTGAATGGCACGGGCTACCAGTTCTTTACCGGTGCCGCTCTCACCGTTAATAAGCACCGCCGCCTGGCTGCGGGCCACCTGGCGAATTTCACCCCGAAGGCGCTCCATGGCCGGGCTGTCACCCACCAGCCCCATATTCTGTTCACCCTGCTGGCGGGACTGGATTTCAGCCAGTTGCCGGTTCACATCGGCCTGTGCCAGCAATCGTTTGATTTTCAGCCGCAAATGGTCGGTCGACAACGGCTTGGTGAGAAAGTCATCCGCTCCCGCCTTCAAGGCCTCAACCGCCTGGTCTACGGTGCCAAAGGCGGTGACCACAATAAAAGGGATGCCGGGGTGCTCGGCCTGCTGAAAGGCCAGCACCTGCATACCGTCGCCATCGGGCAGCCGCAGATCCGACACGATCAAGGCCGGCCGCTGTTGCTGCAACAGCCCCCGGGCCTCTTGCACAGTGGCGGCACGTTCGACGGCATAGCCATCCATTTCCAGCTCCTCGGCCAGGAGCTGGCCCAGGCTGGGATCATCTTCCACCAGCATAAGGGTGGCAGCTGTTGCAGACATCATTCGGACTCCTTGGGGAAATACAGGCTCATGCGGCAGCCACCCAGCTCACAGCTGCCCACATCCACCCGGCCTCCGTGTTCTTTCAGCACACTGCTGACTACTGCCAGCCCGAGCCCCGTGCCTTCACCGGCGGCCCGGGTACTGTAGAAGGGCTCAAAAATCTGAGCCCGTTGCGGCGCCGGAATGCCGGGGCCATCGTCTTCCACCCGCACTTCCCAGCAGTCGCCGGCATCGTGGGCAGACACCCGTAACCGTGACTGTGCAGACTGGCAGGCGTTGCGAATCACATTCAGACAAGCCAGCCCCACCCGCAAAGGCTCCGCCCGTACCGGCATAGCCGCATCAAGGCCTTCGGTTTCCAGGGTTCTGGCTGCGCAGCGGTTATCGTCCGCCACCCGCTGCATCACATCCGCCAGCACCGAAGACAAATCCAGTGGCCTGCGGGAATCGGGTACATGCCGGAAACAATCCAGCAATTGCTGGATAATGGCGGTCATACGGCTGACCTGGTGCTCAATATCGGTCAGGTGGCGTTGCTGGTCCTCCGGCAAGCCCGAGCGGGCAAGGATTCGGGCCCGGCCCTGAATCACATTCAGCGGTGCCCCCAGTTCGTGGGCCACCCCGCCGGCAACCCGGCCGATCATGGCAACTTTTTCCTGATACTCCAGCTGCTCGGCCAGCGCCCGCTCCCGGGCAATACGACCCTCGATTTCCGATTCGGCGCCCGCCATCCGGCGGCCCAGCTCGAGAATGCCTTTGTGTATCTGCCGGATTTCCCGGGGGCCGGGCGGTGGCACCGCCAATACCCATTGGCCGGGCGCAAGGCCTCCCATGTTTTCCAGTAAACGGTTCACATGCCGGCCAACGGTCCGGTAATGGCCGAGTACAACCACAAGGATGATGATGGCCGACAAGGCCGACCAGATACTCACTGCCCACCATCGGGATGAGGCGACCAGGTCATGGAAATCGCTGCGCTGGCGGGTAACCTGGAGCAGCCCCTGTATACGGCCGTCCTCGCCCACCAGCGGGGTGAATTGGGAAAACACCGATTCGCCGTCGACCCGGCGGAAGGCTCCCCCCAGTTCACCGCTGGTGATTACCTTCTCCGCACTGGCGCTGTTGGTGACATCTGAATCCGCCACCCCCAGGCTGGCCACCCGGTTACCGGCATCATCAAACACCGAGGCCCCGGAAATGCGGCCGATCTGGAAAATGGATTTCAGGGACTCCCCCAAGACCAGCTCGTCACCCTGGGACAGGGCATTGGCAACCGGCCCGGTGACGGCGCGGGCGACCAGTTCGAGGTCTTCCCTGAGCCGGTCATTCAGGGCCCGCTCCACCGCCCCCAGCCCGATGTAGATGGCGATGCCACTGAATAAGAGCAGGGGCACAACGATACTCAGCACCAAAGTCAGCTGCAGGGAGCGGAATAAATCCCGGAAGCGCCGGCCAAGGGAAACCATAAACCTGTCCTTCGTAAGAAGTGTCACACCATTTTTGACACATGTGGCATTTTGCCACAACCCAAGTTACCCACTTGTAATGGCAGACAAAAAATAAGCGACTGATTTAAAAGAACATTATTAGATTTGAAAAAGTTGGCACGGCGACTGCAACACACTGACCGTCATTCACTGAAATCGGGGAACACCAAATTCTTCCCCCGACCCGTTAAAGCGAAAGGAGCCTGACCTATGAACAAGCTACTCGTATCTGTAACCGCATCCCTGGCACTTCTGGCCGCAGCACCCGCGATGGCACAGCAGAACCAGCAAGAGCCGGCAGCCCAGCAGACCCAGAGTCCCGGCTATTCTGACCCGGCCGCAGCGGGCACCCAGGACACCAACTTCAGCGATGCCCAGCTGAAAGACTTCATCGAAGCCCAGGAAGGTGTCATGGAAGTGCGCGAAGAGTACATCCAGAAGATCGAAGCGGCGGACTCCCAGCAGAAAGCCCAGGAACTGCAGATGGAAGCCAACGACAAAATGGTTTCCGTGATTGAAGACGTAGGTATCGACATCCCCACCTACAACTCCATCGCAACCGCCTACAGCAGCGAGCCGAAAGTTCGCAACCGTGTTGACGCCCTGATGTAAGCAAACCCGCATCCGGTTCGTCAGTTGCCCCGCCTTTGCGGGGCTTTTTCGTTTCAGTGCAGCATCAAAGGCCGGGAGATCATTCTGACCCCCTCAGCCGCACAGATCTCCGCAGCACGGGCCGTCAAATCAGAAATAAACCGGGTCTGATCCCGCGGCTCCAGCGGATAAGCCTTCAGGCGGTACTTCATACCGGTGTCGCCGGCGGACACAGCCACTACCACCGGCTGATGGGTCTTGGTCAGCGGACAGGCATAGATGGTGTCGCGAAAAAGCGATTGCATGCGCGCCACATCGTGGTTCGGGTCCAGATAAACCTCAGCCACGCACATCAGGTTATCGGTACCGTCGTTGCCGTTGGCCAGCAAAGTGTTCCACAACAGGCTGTGGGGAATCACGATGACCGTGTCATCCAGGGTGACAATCTCTGCTGCCCGGGTGCCGATGGAGCGCACCTCGCCATACTCGCCGTTCACTTCAATCCAGTCGCCGGGCCGGTAAGGCATTTCGTACAGGGTGACGATGCCGGCAATCAGGCTGTTGGCGTAGTCTTTGAAGGCAAAGCCCAGGGCCAGGCCCAGGGCACCGAAGATCGCCACCATATTTTCGAATGATGGCTCCACCAGAACCGGCACCACCATGGTGATGGTGAGGATGATAATCAGCAGCCGCAGCAGCGGCACAGACGCCAACAGATACAGCCGGGGCTTGCCGGACAGTTTGCCGGCCACTGCCGGCAGCAGCTTCTGCACCACGAGAATCAGCAGCGACGCTATCACCACCAGGATAGCGGCTTCCAGCAAGGCTTCAGAGGTTATGGATGACAATGCACCCTTGATATCCAGATCGCCCATCATAGCCTCCTAGAAACCGTCGACCGGGTAACCCCGGGACTGCAGATATTTACGCACGGCGGGATAGCCCAGAGGAGTAACCCTGAACGCGCCTGCGGTGTCGCCCTGCGTGACCAGGTCGGCACGCTGGAACCGCGCCAGCGACAAGCTGATCTCCTGCCCCGGCAAGCCGGTCACCAGTTGTAACTGTTCGGAGGTCAGCCCGTTGTGCAGCAACAAGGCATGCAGTATATGCCCCGGTTGCCGGCCGTCGCTCTGGGGAACCGCCGGCAGGCTCAACTGCTCCAGCGGCGCTACCCAGCAGCTCGGGCCGTTGGCAGGAATATCTTTCCTCTCTTCTTTATCGCCGTTCTCGGTGTCTTCCTCGGCCCTGGCCCTGAGGGTTCTTTGCCAGATAGCATGGGCAACCCCGCGGTTGCCCCGGGCCATGGTGGCCAGGTCCCGGGCGAAGTCGCTGTACTTGCGTTCACAACCCTCCTCCGGAGCCGGCAACACATACAGGCCATCGTTGGTCATGCGAGCGGTGAGCGGCCCACCCGCCGTACCCGACGCCAGGAAAGCCAGCCACCGGGTAAGCCGGTCATCCGTCAGGGGCGCGACCGTCAGCGGCGCCACATGCAATTCTGGCAGGTACTGCACCCAGAACTGCCAGCACCAGCTGGAACATCCCACCATGCCCTTGCCGGCACCCTCCATTGCCACCCGGGCAAAGAACTCTTTCAGCAAGCCCATGCCAGACCGATGCCTGAGCCAGAAATCCGCAAGCTCCGGTACCACCCAGTCATCGCCCGCCAGCTGCTCATCCCACCAGCCGGAGATGTCTTTCTCCGCCATCAGCAGGTTATCCGGGGGCGAGATCACCCGCAGTCCGCTGGCGCGCAAAGCCCCCTGAATACCGGAAAACGGCGGCGCAACAACAAAACTCACCTGCCGGTTGTGGGTGCCCCCTTGCCGCAGTGATGCCAGGCATTCATTGATCGCCCCGGCCAGCTCTCCGGCCTCCGGCTGCGGTGCGTAACGGCCAAGCTTTGCATGGGACAGTGCCGGCAGGTCGTCCAGGCTCTCGAAGGCCTGGTCCTCCGGCGTCATCCCGGCGCGCAATTGCTGAAGGATATCCCGCAAGCCACTGCGTAAGGTCTTTTGCACAGAGGTTTCCGGGGTTTTCCATTGGTCCAGCGCAATCAACCCGCCGGGCAGGCAGGGGTTTTCCTGAGCGGTCTCGGATGTCAAAGATGCTACTCCAGCCAGATTATTCGGGAACCAGCCAGGTGATCGAAGACGACCACCCCAACCCGTTTTCGCCCTGCAGTTCGTCCATCATCGCCGCAAAGCGTTGCTCAAAGCCCCAGGGCGGATTCACCACCAGCATACCTGAGCCAACCATGCCCCGCTCCGGCGGCGTATCCAGCATCACTTCGCTACGCAGAACCTTACGCACTTCACCGCCTTTCAGGGCAGAAACCAGCTGCTCCTGCAAGCCACTGGTCAGTATCGGATACCAGACAAGATAGACCCCATGGCGGCACTTTTTCCATGCCTTGGTGAGGGTTTCGGCCACTGAGGTGTAATCACTTTTGATTTCGTAGGAGGGATCAATCAGCGTCAGCAGCCGAGGCTGGGGCGGCGGCAGTTTCTGCAGCAAACCTTTCAGGCCGTCTTGCTGCACCACACGAACTCCCGCATCCCGGGCCCAGCCAGCCAGTTGCTGGCCCTCGGTAGGGTGCAGTTCAAAGGCGGTGACCGTATCGGCATCACGGGCAAAGCCCGCCAGCCAGGCCGGCGAGCCGGGATACGTTTCCAGCTCACTGTTGCCAGGATTTTCGCTTGCCAGAACCTCCAGCATGGGCTGCCAGTCCGGCGACGACAGGCTGTTCCGTAACCGCCACAGCCGCTGTACACCGGTGTCCGCCTCGGCGGTTTTTCGGGCGCGCTCACCGGTCAGGTCGTAAACCGCACTGCCGGCATGGGTATCAAAACAGGCAATAGGTGTTTTCTTGGCCTGCATCATGGCCAGCGCCAGGGTTAATGCGGCATGTTTCTGTACATCCGCAAAGTTGCCGGCGTGGAAGGCGTGAAGGTAACTCAGCATATCGGGCTCCTGCTTTCAGGTGCCCATTAAGCACCAGCGGCAAGCCACAGGCAACTCCGGCAGACGGTTAAGCCACGCCGAATGTCCTGCTATGCTTGCGGGCCTGACCACGGGAGGAAAAACATTGTCCAGCCAGAACAAAGCAACGGTTGACCAGCTTTACAGCCTGATCGCCAACGAAGAAGACGCACGGGTCTGCAAAGACATTCCGGAGGATGCCTGCAGGGAAGTGCCCCGTAACTTCTTCCTGATTCTTTTCAGTAACGTACTGACCAAGCTCGGCGACTTGCTGATCAGCCCGAAAACCGTGCTGGCCTGGCTGATGAGCGCCGTTGGCGCGCCGGCCCTGGTGGCCTGGCTGGTACCCATCCGGGAGTCCGGCTCTATGGTGCCGCAGATGGTGATTGGCGCCTGGGTTCGCCGCAAAGCCGTGCGCAAGTGGTTCTGGACCCTGGGCAGCTTTGGCCAGGCGGTCAGCGTAATGGCCATGGCGGCCAGTGTGTGGTTTCTGGAAGGCTACGCGGCCGGCGGTGGCATTGTTGCGGCGCTGGTTGTGTTCTCCCTGGCCCGGGGCTTCTGCTCGGTTTCCATGAAAGACGTTCAGGGCAAATGCATTCCGAAAACCCGCCGGGGCCGGCTGTCCGGCCTGGCCAGCACTATTGGCGGTACCGCCACCGTTATCCTGACCGGGCTGCTGTTCTGGGACCGGGGCGACCCCACCATTGGCTTCTACGCCATGCTGCTGATGCTGGCCGCAGCACTGTGGATTATCGCCGGCTTTCTGTTTGCCGGAGTTGAAGAGTATCCGGGCGAAACTTCCGGTGGCGCCAATGCCCTGCCGGAGGCATTCCGCAGCTTGTCCCTGCTGCGGGACGACGCTCCGTTCCGTAACTTTGTCATCACCCGGGCCCTGCTGTTGTGCTCCGCCCTGGCCTCTCCCTACTTCGTGGTGCTGGCCCAGAAAGAATCCGACATCGGCTGGATGCTGGGCGTCTTCCTGCTGGCCAGCAGCCTGGCCAGCTCACTCAGTGCCAGCTTCTGGGGCTGGGCGGCCGATGTATCCAGCCGACGAGTGATGATCCGCGGCGCGGCCATGGCCAGCGGTATTTGCCTGGTGGTGGGTGTGCTCGCCCTGATCTTCGGCCCCGGCTTCGGCGGCGCCTGGTTCTACCCGATTGCCTTCTTCGTGTTGAGCATTGCCCACGCCGGCGTGCGCCTTGGCCGGAAAACCTACCTGGTGGACATGGCCGGTGGCAACAAACGCACCGACTATACCTCGGTAAGCAATACCGTAATCGGGCTGCTGTTACTCGTTACGGGTGCCTTCACCGCAGCTATCTCGATGATTTCCGATGTGGCGGTGATTATTGTGCTCGGGCTGATGGGGCTGGCGGGGATGTTCAGTGCCTTACGGCTGGAGGAAGTGACGGAGGAGTGACTGTTTTTCTTCGGTGAAATGGAAAGGGCCGGCGGGTGCCGGCCCTTTGAGTTGATAGTCACTCACTGACTTAAGGCTGGGCCACCTCCTCTTTAGAGGCACAGACGCCATAGGTATTGTATTCATCCAGGGCCGTAAGCAGTTCAAACTCGCCGCTCACGATTTCAACCGCATCAAACCGTTTCGATGTCTGAAATACCAGGAAACCGACTTCGTTCCCGCCCAGTAAACCGGAAAGCCCCAGCAAATCGAGATCAGCGCCTACTTCACCATTGGTCTGTTCCTGAATCTCACCGTCTAGCAAAGTCCGAACCTGCAGGCCTCCGTTCGACAACAAGTCTAGCTGAAGCACTTGTGCCGCTTCAGCCAGCGAAACACCAATAACGTTTTGTCCCGGGTAGGCAAATCCTGACGTTGCAGCGACTCGCAGACTGACGTTAGAAAGTCCCAACAGGTTAGTATTTGAAATGGTAGCGAAGTTGTTCAGATCATCATCAACTACGTTGTTCTCCCCAACCACGTCGCAAAGCAGACCACCGGTCAACAAAAGACAATCTGAAACATCCTTGGATGCCTGAGCCTGGATATCCTCATCACTGGCCAGCATGGGCGAGAACTGCTCACCAACACCACACGAAAACTCAACGTCATTCACCAGGTCACAGACATCACCGATGCCGTCGCCGTCCGTATCAGCCTGGTCCGGATTGGCAACCAGCGGGCAGTTATCCTCGGGCAGGCCGATCAGGTTGGTATCGTTAATTCCGTCACCATCGGTGTCTTCATCACAGGCATCGCCAATGCCATCGCCGTCCAGATCCGACTGGGAGGGATTGACGACATCCGCGCAGTTGTCCCAGGGCGTGCTGCCATCAGCCCTCAGGTTCGGAATGCCATCGCCGTCGGTATCGACCGCCTCGCTGCACATGGCCTCATCATTGCCTTCCACATACGGGCAGGCATCCTCGTCATTGAGAAAGCCGTCGCCATCGATATCGTCATCACAGGCATCACCTACGCCATCACCGTCCAGGTCCGCCTGATCCGGATTTGGCACCAGCGGGCAGTTGTCACCCTCGTCCGATGCCGCTATTACTGCAAAGCTGCCATCGTCATTCCGGACCTTGTCTTTAACGCCATCACCATCAGCATCTGTGTCACAGGCGTCGCCATACAGGTCACGATCAGCATTTTCCTGGTCCGGGTTGGGAATGGTCGGGCAGTTATCTTCACCATTCGGCACACCATCGCCATCGATATCCGTTGACGACGCAATGCGGGCATCGCACGCATCGTCGATACCATCGGCATCGGCATCAACCCCGGAATTTCGGGTATTCGGGCAGGAATCCTCGTTATCAGGGATGCCATCCCCATCAGCATCCACCGCTCCACCGGTGCCGCCATCGCCCTGCTCCCCGGTTTGCTGCCCCGAGCCATCCTCAAACGACACACGGCTACCACTGTCGGACTTACACCCGGCTACGGCCAGAAACGCCGTAACCATCAAAATCAAAGGCCAGTTCAGATTGTTCAGTCTCATTTCCAAATTCCTTCTTGCTATCACTTAGAAACCACGTTGAATTCGACTCGGCGATTGCGCTCGCGGCCTTCCTCGGTATCGTTACTGCGGATCGGGCGGGCTTCGCCATAGCCTTCGGCACTCAGCTGTTCCGGAGCCACACCCAGGTCAAGCAGGTAGTTGCGCACGGCGTCTGCCCGCTGCTGTGAGAGTTGCTGGTTGTAGCTTTCAGCCCCCACGCTGTCGGTATGGCCGGCCAGCTCTACCTTAAGGTCTGGCTGTCCTTTCAGGGCCTCGGCGGCGGGAATGAGGATGTCGCGTGCGTTGGCGGTCAGCCGGTTGGAGTTGAACTCGAAAGTCACCCCCTGCAATACCACAGACTGGGCCTTGTCGGTTTCAACGCAGCCAACGGCGTTCACTTCCAGGCCTTCCAGGGTGTTGGGGCACTGGTCTACCCCATCCACAACGCCGTCTTTGTCGGAATCCGCGAGCTGTTGCTCTACCACCACCGGCTTTTCAACAACGGTCGTTTTTTCCACGATACGGGTGCGAGTAGCGCCGATTGGAATGGTCAGGCCGACACTCAGGTGAATGTCAGATAATCCGTCGTCGTAGGAATCCCACAGGTAACGGACGTCGCCCCGCACACGCAGGCCAGACTCGGTAAAAGGGGAGGTGATGAGGCCGAGGGCGGCATTGGCATAGCCGGCAAATTCGCTGGCCGGGTTGTCAGCTACATCGTTACGGGACAGGCCACCACCAACGGATACATACGGCGTGAAGGATTCGCTGTCGAAAAACCGGTAGCTCAGGTCCGCTCCCAGGGTTTGCTGGTAGTAATCCGTTGCGCCGGTAACACCCGTCTCGATAATTCCGGAGAACAATTGAGGCTCAAGCCACCAGTGCTTACCGAAACGGTGACTGTAAATGCCCCGCAAACCGCTGCCGTACTCATCAGTCCTGTCACTGTCGGGCTCAATGTAAGCCCCCAGCACTGACACTTCACTTTCGTGCTTGACCGCATTCGCTTGCACTGCCGTCGCTGCCATCGCGGCGCACAGCCCTGCAACCGATACCGCCAGAAGTTGCTTTCTTGCCATGTGAACACTCCTTTTCCTTTAGCCCTGCCAGTTACACAAAAGAAACAAACTGCCTCTGTTTCTTGGCAGTTTGGGCCAGCTACTGGCGTATTAACTTGGCATTTTATTCACATATTGTTGTCATTTTTGCCAACCATATACTGAACTAACAGTGATCCACTTTATCGTATGGACTTATTTATGTTGAAAGCCAATGGTTTAGCTGAAATTCAGGCCTGAGGTCGCCGTGCTTACAGGCCGATGGACCGGAGGGAGATTTTGCAATTTTTTACATTTTGGCCGAGCAAGGAGCCCAAAGAGAGGTGCAAAAGACTGCCTTGCGCCCCGAAGGGCGTCTGGACAAAAGGCGCAAAGCTTTCAGGGAAAGAAGAGGAATGGATTAAATAGTCTTGCCGTCGTTCAGGGCCAGGGCACCCTTTACGATGCGATAGATCACCCAGATCGAGATACCGAGCAGAATAAACCAACCGATGATCAATGGGGTGGTGATAATACCAATCACCGTCCACAACAGCCCAATCCAGAAGGTGCGGATTTGCCAGCGGAAATGGCTTTCGATCCAGCTGCCACGTACATCATCCAGCTTCACGTAATTGACGATGACGCCAACCAGGCCGGTGATGCCGCCGAGAAAAAAGGACAGGGCCTGAAGGATGTAAACCACGACCGCCAAGTTGCGGCCAGGCTCCGGCTGACGTTCATTGCCGTTGGGGTTTGCGGGAATAAATTCGGGTTCAGCCAAGGTGATAACTCCGGATCAGGACTTTTCCGCAGTCTACCACAGCCCTTTCGCAGCCGGCCTCGGGGTTTTTGCGGACCTTTCCACAATATGACCCTCTGCAAAAACAAAAACCGGCCCAGGTAAAACCGGGGCCGGCTTTGGTGCTGCCTTGTGGCTAACCGCTATGATCAGGCGCCGATTACGCCGCCGTCGTTGCGGGTTACGATGACGCAGGCATCGCGGGGACGAGGGTCGTTAGCATCCGGCCAGTTGGCTTTCGGGTGCTGGATATTCACGAACATGGTTTTGCTGTCCGGAGTGGTGACCACGCCGGTGACCTCACAGCCCTGGGGGCCCACGAAGAAACGCTTGATCTCACGGGTTTCCGGATTCGCAGCCAGCATCATCTGGTTACCGAAGGTTTCGTCGCTGTATCCGTCAGTCTGGATCCACAGACGGCCGTTATAATCGAACCACAGGCCATCCGGACTGTTGAAGATGTTGTCGTCATTCAGCGTAACAACGGCGTCGCCATCAACCACGGTCTCTGTGCCCTGCTCACCGGCGAAGACAAAGATATCCCATTCGAAGAAACCGGCAGTGTAATCGTTACCGGCTTCCTGCCAGCGAATGATGTGGCCGTTCTTGTTCTGGGCTACCGGGTTGGCTGCATTCACCTGGTCTTCTGTGCGCTTGGTATTATTGGTGAGAGTGAAGTAAACCTCGCCGGTATTCGGATCAACCGCACCCCACTCCGGACGGTCCATTGGTGTGGCACCGGCAATGTCAGCGGCCAGACGGGTGTTCAACAGCACGTCGGCCTGGTTCTCGAAGCCATCAAATGCCACATCACCAACGGTCGTACCCTTGGCAGCATTAACCTTGGAGGCAAAAGCCGGGTTGTCGAGATCCAGGGCCAGCCATTCACCACTGCCGTCTTCGTTGAATCGCGCTACATACAGCGTGCCTTCATCCAGCAGGTAACCACCAGCGGTGGCTGCATAGTACGGTTTGGAAGACACGAACTTGTAGATGTACTCGAAGCGGGAGTCGTCACCGGAGTAACAGACAACCGGCTCACCTTCTTTGGCCGGTGCGAAAATTACACCTTCATGGCCGAAACGACCGAGGGCTGTGCGCTTCTGGGGCATGCTCTCCGGGTTGAATGGGTCGATTTCCACCATAAAGCCGAAGGTGTTGGCTTCGTTGCGGTAATCCTCTGAGGCAGAACCGCCGAGCGCGCTGACGTTAAAACGCACGTATTGATCGGCCTTGTTATCTGCCAGTTCCCAATCGTAGCGGCTTTCACTACCCACGCCGTGGCGGGTTTGCTCGCGAGGCTGGGTAGCATCACTGTTGGCAAAGTAACCGTGCCAGTTTTCTTCCGCTGTCAGGTAGGTTCCCCAGGGCGTCGGCCCCATGGAGCAGTTATTGAGGGTTCCGCGGGTGCGGGTACCATTGGGACTGAATTTAGTGAAGAGTTTGTCATAGCCACGAACCGGGCCGCGGATTTCCATTTCAGTACCACCGGTTACCCGGCGGTTGAGTGGGCTGCCAAACACCACATCCCACTCACCGTTAGCATCCTGCTTAATATGAACCACGGAAACGCCGTGGGCTGCGATTTCTTTACGAACTTCATCTGCCGGGCGGGAGCCATCAGCATTATAGGTTGCGCCCTCCGCATGGATGGCCTCCTGATTGATGTACTCATGGTTCATAACCAGGAGACCTTCAGTGGAGCTGTTGCCGCCACTCTTCTGGTCAATCGGGAAGAAGTGCATGCCGTCATGGTGCATACCCACTTGCTCTTCCTGGTCTGCGCCGGAATTGGTGCCATCAGCGCGATAATCCGGGTACGACCCGGTAATCGGTGTGCCCCAGGGCAAGAATGTCTTTGATGAATAGCCTTCCGGAACAACTACCTGGTTATCCATTGACACCGGAACGGCCTGGAAACCCAGCGCTCTTTCGGTTGTACCTGGCGTTTGAGTGTTTCCTGACGCTGTCTCGTCGTCACTGTCGCTGTCACTCCCGCAGGCTACGAGTCCGAGGCCCATAACACTCGCCAAAGCTGCTCCGACGGTCCCTTTCATCACCGCCCGGCGCTGCATGCGCGCAGACAGCACCTGGTGAAAAGGCAGGTTCTCGGAATGGTTAACCACCGGCTCGTAGTTAGGGTCCAGATAATTCGGATCAATGTCGTGCTTGGCCATGTTCTGTCTCTCTCGAAATCGGAAGGAAAGGGCTTTAACGAGAGGCAAGTTTCAACCTGAAAGATGACAGAACAACAAACGTTCCGCGTGATTCTGGTTAAAGTTATTTTACAGCTAACCACACCAGCCAAACTTTGTCGTAAAAACCAAAAAAGGGGCGCCAACCTGCGCCCCTTTTCCGGAAAAAACAACTCTCAGCCAGTGATCACTGAGTCATCTCATCATAACCTTCTTCCATGGCATCACCCGCTTCATCAGCGGCTTCACCGACACTGTCCGCAGCGCTCTGGGCGCCATCGCTGACTTCATCCGCCGCGTTCTGTGCGCCTTCCTTGATTTCGCCCCAGGCACCTTCGTCCTGCCCTGTGGCTTCTTCATAGGATTCCTCTACGGAGTCAGCGGCGTCATCCATCATTTCACCGGCGTTCTCCCCTGCCTGCTCGAAATCAGCCCCTTCATCGCTTTCCGAACTGCAGGCAGCCAGGCCGAGTGTCATCAGCAGAGCCAGTGCGCTCAACGTGAGCTTGTTCATACCATATCCCTCTGTTGGTAAGTATTTACAACGCCAACAGCCTAGAGCGGTTCACCTGCACAGGCAATTACCGGGCGATTACCCTTTCGTTAGCCGCTGGCCGTCGATCATGATCACATGCTCAACACCAAGCACCTTGCCGGAGCCAAGTACCAGAAAATCATGGCCGGCCCGGCTCAGAACGTCCCGAATGTTTTCATGCACCAGGCAAACCTGTCCGTTGGTATCCTGGTAGATGATCTCGGCCAGCCGTCGCCCCTGGACATACTCCACAAGCATTTCCCGAACCGGCAAAGACACAGTCTCTGGTGAGGGGGTTGCAGCACTCATGTTCCATCGTCCCTGTTGTTTTTGTTTTGCAGAAGTCTGGACCACAAATCCCGAATCCGCCAACCGGGGCCGAATTGTCATGTCAGGCCACCTTCCGATGACATTCGTCAAAATTGTTGTATTGCCAGATTGTCCGACATAAATTGAGGACAACCAAGAACAAAACGGAGATCCCTGATATGAACGCCAAGGCCAATCAAGCAGTCGGGCAACAACCGGCCAATTCCACTCCCGCCTCCGGTGAAAAAGACTGGAAAGATCCCAAGCGTTACCTGTGGCTGCTGGGCCCTGCCCTGCCTGGTATCGGCCTGGCCGCTTTGACCGGATACGCGCTGGCGCCCAGGAAGCTGAAGGCACTGGCGTGGACCGGGCCGGCACTGGTGCACGGCGTTATCCCGGCGCTGGATCGGGCGATCGGGGAAGATAAGAGCAACCCGCCGGAATCCGCCGTGCGGTCCCTGGAGCAGGACAAATACTACGACCGGATTGTAAAAGCCTTTATTCCTACCCAGTACGCCATGACGGTTATGGGTGCCTGGCTGGCCAGTCGCAAGAAAACCCCGATCGAAGACAAGATCGGCCTGACCCTGACGGTGGGCGCAATCAACGGTGTGGGCATCAACACCGCCCACGAGCTGGGCCACAAATCCAACAAACTGAACAAGTTGATGGCCATGGCGGCACTGGCGCCGACCGGCTACACCCACTTCGTGGTTGAGCACAATTTTGGTCATCACAAGCGGGTTGCCACGCCGGAAGACCCGGCCAGCAGCCGGATGGGCGAGAGTTTCTGGAAGTTCCTGCCGCGCACGGTGTTTGGTGGCATGAAGTCCGCCGTGAAAATCGAGAAGGCGCGGCTTGAGCGCAAGGGCAAGGGTTTCTGGAGCCTGGACAATGAGTTGCTGCAGGGCTGGGCCATGAGTGCCGGGCTCTTTGGTGCGACTACGCTGGTCTGCGGCCCCAGGGCGGTGCCGTTCCTGGCGGCGCAGGCGGTTTATGGGGCAAGCTTGTTGGAGAGCGTGAATTACATTGAGCACTATGGCCTGCTGCGCCAGAAGGACAAGAGCGGCAAGTATGAGCGCACCCAGCCGGAGCACAGCTGGAACAGCAACCATGTGGTGACCAACCTGTTCCTGTATCAGTTGCAGCGGCATTCTGACCATCATGCCCATCCGACCCGCAGTTATCAGGCCCTGAGGCATTTCGAGAAGGCGCCGCAGTTGCCGGGTGGTTATGCGTCGATGTTGTTGCCGGCTTACCTGCCACAGTGGTGGTACGAGACGATGGATAAGCGGGTGATTGATCACTACGAGGGGGATCTGTCGAAGATCAACTGGGATCCGGATCGTAAGGAGGAGTTGATGGCCCGGTATGCTGACTACGCTGCGAAGGTGGCGGCTGAGGCTGCGGCTCGGCGGGCTGGCGCTTCTTCTGAGTCTGAGGCTGCCTGAGTTCGTGGTTTGATTGCCGGCCCTAGCCTGTTGGTTGGGAGCCGGCGTCGGGTTGGGGCCACCCTTCCGGGAGACGCCGTGAACCCATCCATGGGGGCTTGAGCGCAGCATCCCTGCTGCGCACACTCCCGGAAGGGTGGCCCCAACCCGCCGCTTACGCTTCCGTGGGATAGTCGTTGATTTGACGATTTGCTACGGAAGAGGTTTTGAGGAGCGGACAATCCCGCTACTTGCCTTTGAACACTGCTTCCCGCCTTTCCAGGAACGACTGGATACCTTCTTTTACATCCTCACTGGCCATGACCGGACGCAGCTCCGGGAACAGGCGTTCCTTGGCCACTTCCTGGCCTTCGGACACGGCAATCTTGGACGACTTCAGGCTGCCCTGAACGCCTAAGGGAGCGGCTTTGGCGATCTTTTCAGCGATTTCCATGGCCTTGTTGAGCTGTTCACCGGGTTCCACCAGCTCTTGGATCAAGCCCCACTGATACGCCTGTTCGGCCGTCCATTCGTCACCGGTTAGCAGGTAGCGCTGGGCGTTGCCCCAACCGATTTCGCGCTGCAGGCGGATGGTCGCGCCACCGCAGGCGAAGATGCCGCGTTTCACTTCCAGCTGAGCGAAGCGGGTGCCTTTGGCGGCCACGCGGATGTCAGTGTTGAGCATCATTTCAACGCCGCAGGTGAAGCAGATGCCCTGTGCCGCGAAGACTACCGGCTTGGTAAGTCCCTCGCCTGTGATATGGAACGGATCAAGTTCACCTTCACCGGGCTCGATGCCTTTGCCGTTAGCGAACACGCCGGCCCAGTCGTCCAGTTGCAGGCCGCTGGTGAAGTGGTCACCTTCGGCGTACATAACTGCTACGAGCAGTTCGGGGTCGTTCTGGAGCTGGTAATAGGCTGCAGCGATTTCGTGGTACATGGCCCGGTTCATGGCGTTCATTTTTTCCGGACGGTTCAGGCCTATTTTCAGGATGTGGCCTTGTTTTTCTATGTTTACGAGTGACATTGGCGTTTTCCTCGACTTTGGGTACCTAGCCTGGGTGTTTTGGTGGCTGCGCGGTCAACGGGGAGGGCTTTTCAGGACACGCCCACGAGTACGTCCCTGTAGGCTCGTTTCGGGCCGTCCATGGCCCTCAACGGTCCTGAAAAGCCCTCCCCGTCGCCCGCGCGTCATACTTCTGCGATATACCAGGCCACAGATTCAGAAATAGAACTCAGGTTTTGCTGAAACTTGCATCTCTAGCCTGCGCCCCCACCGTTGCTTGGGTGTGAGCGGCTGGGCGCCCAGCCGCTCACACAACCCCCCAAAACGAGCAGGCTACGAACAGAACCAAGACTCCAGAGCTAGAACCAATCGGCCTTCATGTTCAAGCACGTATCATCCTGATTGCGAAGCAGCACCAGATCCTGGGCCACAGTAGGTAATTCCCAGTGGAAGAAGTACTGCGCGGCCTGCAGTTTGCCCTGGTAGAAGTTGCGCTCGCTGTCGCTATTGGCAGACGCCAGCGCATTGGCTGCCGCGTTAGCCTGCCGCAACCACATCCAGGCTACGATGATGTGACCGAACAAGTGCAGGTAGCAGCTGGCATTGGCCAGGGTTTTGTCGACTTCGCCGCCCATCAGGGATTTGCCCAGGCTCTGGGTGACTTTCACGGCCTGCTGCAACGTCTCACTCAGAGACAATGCCCACTGCTGGCAACGGTCGGTGGTGGCCGCTTGCAGGTCGGTCTGCATTTCCTGCATCAGCAGCTGTAGACCATGGCTCTGGTCTTGCCAGATCTTGCGACCCAGCAGGTCCAGGGCCTGGATGCCGTTTGTGCCTTCGTGGATCGGGTTCAGGCGGTTGTCGCGCCAGCATTGTTCAACCGGATATTCCCGGGTATAGCCGGCGCCGCCGTACACCTGGATCGCCAGGTCGTTGGCTTTGGGGCCGTATTCGGAGGGCCAGGCTTTGATCACCGGGGTGAGCAAATCCAGCAGTTTGCCGGCTTCCATCCGCTTTTGTTCATCCGGGTGGGTGTGCTGGTCGTCCATCAGGCGGGCGCCATACAGGCACAGGGCCAGGCCGCCTTCGCTGTAGGCTTTCTGGGCCAGCAGCATGCGGCGTACGTCGGCGTGGTCGATGATGGGCACTTGCGGGCTTTCGGGGTTCTTTTCGCTGGCTTTGCGGCCCTGCAGGCGGTCTTTGGCGTATTCCAGGCTGTGCATGTAGCCGCGGTAGCCGATTACCGCCGCGCCAAAGCCCACACCGATGCGGGCTTCGTTCATCATCTGGAACATGTATTTCAGGCCCTGATGAGGCTCGCCCACCAGGTAACCATGGCAGGGAGCATCGTCGCCGAAGCTGAGGGCGGTGCTGGTTGTCCCCCGATAACCGAGCTTGTGAATCAGGCCTGCCAGGCTGACGCCGTTGCGCTCGCCCGGGTTGCCGTTTTCGTCCACGTGGAATTTCGGGACGATGAACAGGGAGATGCCTTTCACACCGGCCGGGGCGCCTTTGATCTTGGCCAACACCATGTGAACGATGTTTTCGGTGATGCTCTGCTCGCCACCGGAGATGTAGATTTTGGCACCTTTGATCAGGTAGTGGCCGTCGTCGGTGGGCGTGGCGGAGGTGCGGATGTCCGCCAGGCTGGAGCCGGCGTGGGGCTCGGTCAGGGCCATGGTTCCGCTATAGCGACCACTGAGCATGTTGGGCAGGAATTTGGTTTGCTGTTCGTCGTTGCCGAACACGCGGATGAGGTTAGCGGCGGCGGTGGTCAGGAACGGGTAGCCTGCGGTGCCGGGGTTGGCGGCGGTGAAAAAGCCGTTGCAGGCCGCCATGACAGATTCCGGCAGTTGCATGCCGCCGAGGTCGTAGTCGTAGCGGCCGGCGAGGAAGCCGGCTTCGGCGTAGGCGTCGAAGGCTTGCTTGACCTCGGGGAGCATTTCTACCTGGCCGTTGATGAACCTGGGTTCGTCTTTGTCTGCCGCGCTGTTGTGGTTGGCGAATTTTTCTTTCGCCATCTTGTCAGCGGTTTCGATGACGGCGTCGAAGGTGTCTTTGCTGTGTTCGCTGAAGCGCTCGCGCTGGGTGAGGGCTTCGGTGTCCATGACTTCGTAAAGCTGAAAGGCGAGGTCGCGGCGGTCGATCAGGGTGTCGGTCATTCTGGGTCTCCTGTTTATTGCCGTTAGCCTCTCACAACCACTACACTGGTTGGAATTGTCATTTTTGACTTATTCTTGGTTGAATCCGCCAACCTTTGTTCTGACAAGACGGCCACTGTCGTGGGTATTGCCTTCCGGGAGACGCCGTGAACCCGTCCGTGGGGGCTTGAGCGCAGCTTCCCTGCTGCGCACACTCCCGGAAGGCAATACCCACGCCAGCAGCCTGATTGGGCGATGGCAGTCGCGCCATTTCGGGCCCTACAACAAGCCGTACAGGAGCCAGCTTTTGAAAACCGTCACTATCATTGGCTTCAACGGTGCGTTAGCCAGCGCTATCACAGGGATGATCGACCTGTTTCGCCTCGCCGGGGTGACCTGGGCACGTATTCACGGGGAGCAGCCTTCTGCACAGTTCAGAACCCGGCTGCTGACCGAGAACGGTGAGCCCTGCCAGTGCATCAATGGTGTGACAATTCTGGCCGATGGTTCCTGGCAGGGTGTTGATGATCTGGGTGCAGATGACGTGCTGATTATTCCGACCATTGGCGCGCCCATTGATGAAATTCTGAAGACAAACAACCCTTTGATTCAGTGGCTTTCACAGTTTCAGGACGCAACTCCCGGCGATGTCCGCGTAGCAAGTAACTGCACCGGGGCGTTTTTACTGGCCGCCGCCGGGTTGCTGGACGGGCGGGAGGCGACGACGCACTGGGGCTTCAGCAATCAGTTCCGGGAGCGGTTTCCAGCGGTGGATTTGCGGCCGGAGAAGCTGGTGACGGTGGACGGGCCGGTGGCTTGTGCCGGGGGAGGCATGGCCTGGTGGGATTTGGGGGTGTATCTGGTAGAGCGGCTGGCGGGGGCGCAGGTGGCGCGGGAGTTGGCGAAGGCGTTTGTGATTGATGCGGGGCGGACCAGTCAGGCTCCCTACAGTGCTTTGCAGGCTCGCCGGTATCATTCGGATTCGGTGGTGCTGGGGCTTCAGGATTGGCTGGAGGGGCATTTCCGGGAGGCGGTGTCTGTGGCGGATCTTGCCACGAGGGCCAGGTTGTCGGAGCGGTCGTTGCTGAGGCGGTTCCGGCAAGCGACCGGAGACACACCAACTAGCTATCTTCAACTGCTGAGAATCGAGGAAGCCCGGCGGTTGCTGGAGAGTTCGCAGGATGGCCTGGACGCGATTACCCGGGCCGTGGGTTATGAGGATGTGAGCTCTTTCAGCCGGTTATTCCGTAAGCAAACCGGGCTTTCTCCGGGGGCCTATCGTTCGAAATTTGGCCGTTAAATCCTTTGGTTGACTTGACCTGACCGCCTCGGCACGTATTATCAACCGTCAAGTTTCACAGACGGAGCAACCATGACCGTAAGGTCCAGAGGCTGCACAAACATTCCAGGATTGCCCCTGACCGCTGATATCGTTCTGCAGCGGGGCCGCCTTCCCTATTTTCCGGATCCCCCCTTTTCTGCCTGATCAGCAAGTGAGCCTTAAACGGTCCGCTTTCGTGTGCACGCAGGCTTTCTGAACGCTACACTCAGACTGCTTCGTACTTCTTTCCCATGTAAAAAGAAAACCGATAACGAGGTTGCGATGTCGCTACCCCTGGTTGTATTTCTGCCCTTTCTGATGGCTATTGCTGCGCCACTGTTTGCCCAGGGCGGGCGAACGGCGATTGCCATAGTCTCTTCCATACCGGCTATTATTGGCCTGGCTGCCCTGTTCCCCCACTGGGAAACGCTGGCTGGCGGCGGTGTAGTCCATAACTCCTGGGAATGGCTGCCGGCGCTGGGCATTTCCTTCAGTTTCCGGCTCGACGGGCTGGCGTTGCTGTTTGCGTTGCTGATCCTGATCATCGGCCTCCTGATCATCCTGTATGCCCGCTATTACCTGAAAAAAGGCGAGAACATCGGAAAGTTCTACGCCCTGCTTCTGTGCTTCAAGGGCTCCATGCTGGGCATTGTTCTGTCCGGCAACCTGTTGCTGATGATGATTTTCTGGGAACTGACCAGCCTGACCTCGTTCCTGCTGATCAGTTTCTGGACCCATAAACAGGACGCACGCCGGGGTGCCCGGATGGCACTGGCGGTTACCGGCGGTGGTGGCCTGGCGCTGCTGGCCGGCATTCTGATCATCGGTAACATCGTGGGAAGTTTCGAGCTGGATGCCGTGCTGGCCGCTGGCGACCTCATCAAGAACCACGCCATGTACCCGGTGGCACTCACCCTGATTCTGCTGGGCGCGTTCACCAAGTCTGCCCAGTTCCCGTTCCACTTCTGGCTACCCCACGCGATGCAGGCACCCACGCCGGTTTCTGCGTACCTGCACTCGGCCACCATGGTGAAGGCCGGGGTGTTCCTGATGGCGCGCCTGTACCCGGCCCTGGCCGGCACCGAGCAATGGTTCTACATGGTGAGTTTCACCGGCATGGCTACGCTGTTGGTGGGCGCCTATGTGGCCATGTTCAAGCACGACCTGAAAGGCCTGTTGGCCCACTCCACGGTCAGTCACCTGGGCCTGATCACGCTGCTGTTCGGCATGGGTACCGAGCTCGCAGCGGTAGCTGCGGTCTTCCACGTGATCAACCACGCCACCTTCAAAGCCTCCCTGTTTATGGCGGCCGGCATTATTGACCACGAAACCGGCACCCGCGACATGCGGCGAATCAACGGTCTCTGGCGCTACATGCCCCATACCGCAACCCTGGCGATGGTGGCGGCGTCGTCCATGGCCGGGGTGCCACTGTTGAATGGCTTCCTGAGCAAGGAAATGTTCTTTGCGGAGTCCCTGCAGCTGAACCTGCCTGGTATCTGGGCCTGGATTCCGCCGATTGTGGCTACGCTGGCCGGTATTTTTGCGGTGGCCTACTCCGCCCGTTTCGTGCACGACGTGTTCTTTAACGGCAAACCGGTCAACCTGCCGATCTACCCACCCCACGAACCACCCCGGTACATGAAGATTCCGGTGGAGATCCTGGTGTTTGCCTGTGTGATGGTGGGCGTATTCCCGGCTTACTCGGTGGGTCCGCTGCTTTACTCCGCTTCAGCCGCCACGCTGGGTGGCGAGGTTCCGGACTACCACCTGGCGATTCTGCACGGCTTCAACCTGCCCCTGATGATGAGCTTTGCCGCCTTTATCGGTGGCCTGATCATGTACTCACAGCGCCAGAAGTTTTTCGATTTCCACGCCCGGTTCAAGGAAGTGGATGAGAAAGCGGTCTTTGAAGCCGTGGTCTCCCGCTTTGTGGAACTGGCGAACCGCTTCACTGCACGCATCGAAAACGGCTCCTTGCAGCGCTATGCCATGCTGCTGGTTGCCAGTGCGATTGTGGTGGCGATGGTCCCGCTCGCCACTATGGGCATCTTCGTGGGCGAGAACGGGCTGTCGCCGGTGGACTGGCCCACTGCCATTGCCGCTGCGGTTCTGATCCTCTGCGCCCTGGCCTCGGCATTCCTTCACCGGGGACGCTTTACCTCCCTGATGTTCCTGAGCGTGGTGGGACTGCTGGTGGCGCTGGCCTTTGCCCGCTTCTCGGCACCGGACCTGGCCATGACCCAGCTGTCGGTCGAAGTAGTGACCATGGTGCTGCTGATGCTGGCCCTGTTCTACATGCCTTCGTGGACGCCGCTGGAAACCTCCGGCACTCACCGTGCACGGGACATTGTGCTGGCCCTGCTGGCAGGTGGCGGCATGACACTGGTGACGCTGGCCATGTTGACCCAGCCGTTCACCTCCATCAGCGAGTTCTTCCTGGAAAACAGCAAGACCGGTGGTGGCGGCACCAACGTGGTGAACGTGATCCTGGTGGACTTCCGGGGCTTCGATACCCTGGGTGAAATCACGGTATTGGCCATTGCCGCCCTTGGCATCTATGCCATGCTCAAGGACACGGCGCTCACACCGCCGCCGGGTGATGGTGAAGGCCATGCCTGGACCCGTGATGCCTACCCGCTGATGCTCAAGCAGATTGCCCGGCCCATGCTGCCGCTGGCGCTGATGATTTCGGCCTACATCTTCCTGCGCGGGCACAACCTGCCGGGCGGTGGCTTTATTGCCGGCCTGATCACCTCGGTTGCCCTGATTCTCCAGTATATTGCCAGCGGCATGGTCTGGACCCAGGATCGCATCGGCATCAAGTATCACAACGTGATTGGCCTGGGCCTGATGTTTGCCACCATCGCCGGTGCCGGCAGCTTTGTCTATGGCCACCCGTTCCTCACGTCAACGTTTGACTACATCACCTGGCCGGTGGTGGGCAAGTTCGAGGTAGCCTCTGCCCTGGTATTTGACCTCGGCGTGTACCTGGCCGTGATTGGCGCGACCCTGCTGGCCCTGGTCAGCATCGGCCGGTTGTCCCCCCACTCTGCGATCAGAAGCCCCCGGGAGAATGTGTAATGGAGCTTGTTTTTGCACTGGTTATAGGCGCCCTGACGGCGTCTGGCGTTTACCTTTTGCTTCGGGCACGAACTTTCCCGGTGGTTGTGGGGCTTACGCTCCTGTCTTACGGGGTTAACCTGTTCCTGTTCGCCTCCGGCCGGCTGGCCACGGGCCAGCAGCCGATTCTGGGCAGTTCGGCCAGTTATGCCGACCCCCTGCCCCAGGCCCTGGTACTGACTGCCATTGTTATCGGCTTTGCCATGACCGCGTTTGTGGTGGTGTTGTCACTGAGAAACCTGGCCGACAACCAGGACGACCACGTGGATGGCAACCGCAAGCAGGATGAAGACAGCGAGGAGGCCAAGCAATGAACCACTGGCTGACCGCACCCGTGCTGATTCCGCTGCTGGGTGGCATACTACAGACGTTTATGGGCTACGCCCCGATTGCCCTGCGCCGCACACTGGCGCTGGCGACCACCGTTCTGCTGGTGGCCACCAGCCTGGTACTCCTGACCATGGCCGACGATGGCAGCTACCGTGCCTACGCGTTCGGCAACTGGCAGCCGCCCTTCGGCATTGTGCTGGTGCTGGACCGGCTGGCAGCTTTCATGCTGGTAATGACTTCAGTACTTGCCCTGCTGGCCCATATTTTCTCGCTGGGTGGCGCTGACGAAGGCAACCGGCAGTTCCACACCCTGTTCCTGTTCCAGTTGATGGGGCTGAACATTGCCTTCCTGACCGGCGACCTGTTCAACCTGTTCGTGGCCTTCGAGGTGCTGCTGATTGCCTCCTACGGACTGCTGATGCACGGTGGCGGCACGGTGCGCACAGTTCCGGGCCTGCATTACGTGGTGCTCAACCTGGTAGGTTCATCGCTGTTCCTGATCAGCGTAGGCATGATCTATAGTGTAACCGGCACCCTGAACATGGCCGACCTGGCCGTCAAAGTGCCGCAGGTAACCGGTGAAAATGCCCTGCTGGTAAAAGCCGGTGGCATGATGCTGCTGGTGGTGTTTGCCCTGAAGGCGGCGGTGTTGCCCCTGTGCTTCTGGCTGCCGAAAGCCTATGCCAGTGCCACAGCTCCGGTCGCAGCGCTGTTCGCGATCATGACCAAGGTTGGCATTTACGCGATTATCCGGGTGTATTTCCTGGTTTTCGGCGACGGTGCCGGCGAACTGGCCAACCTCGGCATGGACTGGCTGTTCCCGCTGGCGCTGATTACCCTCGCCATGGGTGTGATAGGTGCACTGGGTGCTGACAACCTGAAATCCCTGACCGCCTGGCAGGTTATTATTTCGGTGGGCACCTTGCTGGCACCGATTGCCCTGGGCTCAGCGGAAAGCCTGTCTGCCGCCTTGTTCTATATGCTCAGCACCACCTGGATTGTTGCCGGCCTGTTCCTGGTGGCAGACCTGGTGGCCTCCCAGCGCGGCAGCGCCGGAGACCGGATTATTACCGCGCCGATGATGCGTCATCGCACCTTCCTGAGTGTTCTGTTCATGATCGGCGCCGTTGCCGCGGCTGGCCTTCCGCCATTCAGCGGCTTCTTCGGCAAGTTGCTGATCCTGATGTCGGTTGAGCCCGGCTCCCAGATGGCGTGGCTCTGGGGCACCATCCTGGTAGGCGGGTTCCTGACGCTGGTGGCCTACAGCCGTGCCGGCAGTATCGTGTTCTGGCGTACAGTTGACGGCCACGTTGAAACCGCCCGCCCGCTCAAAGGCACCACCGCCGTAGCGGCGGGCGCCATGATTGCACTCACGGTGGTGATTGTGGCCATGGCAGGCCCGATCAACCGGTACACCGAAGACACTGCCGCCCAGATCCTGGATACATCGGCCTATATCGACATACTGCAGACCCCCATGGTCGGGGAGGATGACTGATGCTGGACAGACTTAGCTTTCCGCAGCCGTGGCTCAGCCTGTTTCTGTTTCTGACCTGGCAATTCCTGAGTGATGGCATTTCCGGCGGCAGCCTGGTGCTAGGCCTGGTACTGGCCTGGGGTATCCCCCAGCTGACCCAGGGCTTCTGGCCAGAGCGGCCTGCCTTCATGAAATCCTGGCGCATGCCGGCTTACCTGCTGGTCGTGCTCTGGGACATCGTGATTGCCAGCTTCTCGGTCGCCAAGCTGATCCTGAGCCCACGCAAACCGGAACCGGTGTTCGTTTGCTACCCGCTGCAACTGGAGCATCCGCTGGCTATTTCCATTCTGGCCAGCACCATTTCACTGACCCCGGGCACCGTCAGTGCCGATATCAGCGATGATGAAAAGATGTTGCTGATCCACGCGCTGGACGCCCGAAGCGACGACGAAGTGATCGATGCCATCCACACGCGTTACGAGAAACCCCTGATGGAGATGTTCAAATGATCACCATCGCGCTGTACGCCAGCATTGCCATGGTTACCCTGGCTGCCCTGCTGAACGTCTACCGCCTGATACAGGGCCCGGATGCACCGGACCGTGTACTGGCACTGGATACCCTGTATATCAACGCCATTGCCCTGATCATTCTGCTGGGCATTACACTCGGCACCCGCATGTACCTGGAATCTGCCCTGCTGATCGCCGTAATGGGCTTCGTCAGCACAGTGGCCACCGCCAAGTACCTCAAGCGCGGCAGCGTGATTGAATAACCCGGAGGACAACCATGAGCCCGTTAGCTGAATACACCATCTCGGCGCTGCTGATCATCGGGGGGGCCTTCACCCTGATCGGCGCCATCGGCCTGGCCCGGTTACCGGATTTCTTTACCCGGTTGCACGGCCCTACCAAGGCCACCACACTGGGCGTGGGCGCCGTGATGCTCAGTTCCGTGGTTTACTTTTCGAGTACTGGCCAGGGCATCGGCATCTCTGAAATACTGATCACCGTATTCCTGTTCCTGACCGCCCCGGTCAGCGCCAACATGCTGGCCAAGGCGGCCATGCACATTGGTGTGAAAACCATGGATAACACCCGGGGTAAACCCTGGGATCAATAACAACGTAATACCCCGAACACCCATTACAACGACAAGAGGTATTCATAGATGGCACAGACACGGATTCTTAAACCTGCCGACAATGCCTACCAGTATCCGCTGCTGATCAAACGGTTGCTGATGTCCGGCCCGCGTTACAACCCGGACCAGGAAATCGTCTATGCCAACCGCAGCAAGTACACCTACAAGGACCTGGTTGACCGCATTCACCGGCTGGCCAACGCCCTGACCGATGCCGGCGTGAAGCCGGGCGACACCGTGGCGGTCATGGACTGGGATACCCCGCGCTACCTGGAATGCTTCTTTGCCATCCCGATGATCGGTGCCATCCTGCACACGGTAAACGTGCGGCTGTCGCCGGAGCAGATCGTGTATACCATGAACCACGCAGAAGACGATGTGGTGCTGGTGCATGATGACTTCATGCCGATCATCGAAAGCGTGAAAGATGAAATCAAAACCGTCAAAACCTGGATTCAGGTCACCGACGAAGCCAGCGCCAAGGCCACCTCTATCGACACGCTGGGCGAATATGAAGAGCTGCTGGCAAAGGCCGACAACCAGTTCGACATCCCTGACTTTGACGAAAACAGCGTAGCCACTACGTTCTACACCACCGGCACCACCGGTAACCCCAAAGGCGTTTACTTCAGCCACCGCCAGCTGGTGCTCCACACCCTGGCCATGACCGGCAGCATTTCCGCCTATGATGAAATGCCCCTGCTGCGCTCGTCTTCCGTGTATATGCCGGTTACCCCCATGTTCCACGTTCACGCCTGGGGTGTGCCCTATGCTGCCACCATGCTGGGGGTCAAACAGGTTTATCCGGGCCGCTACGAGCCGGAGCTGCTGGTCGACCTGATCAAGACTCACCGGGTAAGCATGTCGCACTGCGTGCCAACCGTCATGCAGATGATGATGGCCACCGAGTCCATCAAAACTGCCGACCTCAGCAACTGGCACGTCCTCATTGGTGGCAGCGCACTGACCAAAGGCCTGTGCGACGCGGCGGCGAGGCTCGGCATTCACATGTACACCGGTTACGGCATGTCGGAAACCTGCCCGCTGCTGAGCACCACGCACCTGAAGCCGGAAGACCTGGACCTGCCGCTGGAACAGCAAACCGCCATCCGGGTGAAAACCGGTATCGCCGTGCCCATGGTCGAGCTGGAAATTGTCGATCCGGATGGCAACCCGGTGCCCCACGACGGCGAAGCCAAGGGCGAAGTGGTTACCCGTGCGCCCTGGCTCACCCAGAGCTACTTCAAGGAGCCCGAGAAGGGCGAAGAGCTGTGGCAAGGTGGCTGGCTGCACACTGGCGACGTGGCGTCCATGGAGCCGGATAACACCCTGACCATCAAAGACCGCATCAAGGATGTGATCAAGACGGGTGGCGAGTGGCTGTCCTCCCTGGACCTGGAAAACCTGATCAGCCAGCATCCGGCCGTTGCCGGTGCCGCCGTGGTGGGTGTGCCGGATGAGAAATGGGGCGAACGGCCCTATGCCCTGGTTACCCTGAAACCCGGCGAGAACATCGGGCTGGAAGACATCCAGAAGCACCTGCAGCAGTTTGTGGACAGTGGCGACATCAACAAGTGGGCCATTCCCGGGCAGATCGACTTCGTGGAAGACATTCCGAAAACCAGCGTTGGCAAAATCAACAAGAAGCTGATCCGGGACCAGCTGACGGACTGATCCACCCACCCCCAAAAAGCCGGTGTCTGTTTTTCAGGCACCGGCTTTTTTGTGGGTAAAAATCAGAGGCCGGTGAAGGTGAAGTCCACCTCCGGAGTGCGGCCAGCCACGATATCGGCCAGGGCCGCGGCCGAGCCGCAGGAATGGGTCCAGCCCAGGGTTCCGTGGCCGGTGTTCAGGTAAAGGTTGTGGAAATGGCTTTTGCCGATATAGGGCACGTTGGAGGGCGTCGTTGGCCGCAAGCCTGTCCAGTACTCGGCCTGGTCCCAGTGTCCCGCCCCCGGCAAGATCTCGGCCGCCCTGCGCACGATCGCCCGGCAGCGGATGAAGTCCAGGTTCCGGGTGTAGCCGTTCAGCTCAGCCGTACCAGCCACCCGAATACGGTCACCCAGCCGGGAATACACCAGTTTGTACTCGTCATCCGTCAGGCTCACCTGGAATGCCGCGTCCGGATTTTTTACCGGCACGGTGATCGAATAGCCCTTGGCCGGATAGATATTCAGGAACAAACCCAGCCGCCGGGCCAGCACTGCACTGAAACTACCCAGACAGAGTACGTAACTGTCGGCCCGCAGAACCTGGTGCCGGCCTTCGGTTAACGTCTGAACACCGAGTATCCGATCCCCCGCCTTGTCGAACCCCAGCACCTCGGTGCCGTAGCGAAACTCCACGCCGGCTTCGGCGCAACGGCGGGCCAGGGCCTGGGTAAATTTCCGGGCATCGCCACTTTCGTCATCGGCGGTGTAGGTCGCCCCGGCAATCCGCTGGCGCACATCTTTTAATGCCGGCTCCAGTTCCACCGCGCGGTCGGCATCGATTACCTGCCGGTCACAGCCCAGCTCCCGCATAATCCGCGCCGGCTCCATGGCGGCATCAAATTCCTGCTGGCTGGTGTAAAAATGCAGAATGCCTTTCTCGAGATGGTCATAGTCAAGATCCAGCTCTTTACGCAGAGCCTGCAACTGGCTCCGGCTGTAGATGCCCAGATTCACCATCTGGCGGATATTATGGGCCGCCCGGGCAGACGTACATTGAGTCAGAAAGGAAAGCCCCCAACGCCACTGGTAGGGGTCCAGGCGGGGCCGGTAAAGCAGCGGGGCTTCGGGCTGGAACAGCCATTTCAGGATTTTCAGGGGCGCCGAGGGGTTAGCCCAGGGCTCGGCATGGCATACGGAAATCTGGCCGCCATTGGCATAGCTGGTTTCAAGGCCCGCCTGCGCCTGGCGATCCACAACCGTTACCTGGTGTCCCTGCTGCTGCAGAAACCAGGCCGTTGTGATACCCACAACGCCCGCGCCCATGACCACTATGTGCATGCCTGCCTCCCCTCAACGTCTGAATGTGGTGAAGCGTCAGCCGCCGGCCTTTTTAACCGTCCACCCCTTTTGCTCAAGCAAGGGCACCAGAAGGTCCCGCTGGTCGCCCTGAATCTCCACCACGCCGTCTTTTACTGTACCACCTGTGCCGCATTTGGCTTTTAGCACTTTGGCGTAGGCCTTGAGTTCTTTGTCGTTCAGGGGAATACCGGTAATCAGCGTTACACCCTTGCCCTTGCGACCCTTGGTTTCCCGGCTTACCCGCACCACGCCGTCACCGGCCGGTCGTTCCGGCTGACCACAGGTGCACTCGGCCACTGGCTGCCGGCACTCCGGGCACATGCGGCCCGTTTCAGTGGAAAATACCAGGCCGCCGTTTCTGTTCTTCATACCCATTGTTGATCCCGTGTACTGATCAGTTCAGGCCCGGAGGGTATTTGGAAAACATCTCGGAGACAACCTCGTCAATCAGCTTGCGCCGGGTTTCCGGAGACTGGTTTTCATTCAGGTAGCGACGACTGACGGCGCGCCAGACCACTTCTTCGTTGCGCCGGTCGGCCAGCTCAACCACCAGCTTGCCTTCGGTAATTTCCCGCACGGGTGGCGGTGCCGACAGGGCCCAGCCAAAGTTACCCCGGCCAAAGCCGAAACCCAGCCCGACGCCTACCTGCTCCAGGCGCTCTTCGGGCACAATCTGCCAGCTCACCAGCAGGTCGGCCTCGGTATCGGGCAGTTTTTTCATCGCCTTGCGGGTAAATTCACGCTCAATGGCATTACGAACCCGGCTGTCATCCAGCGAGGTAAAACCGGAATCCTGCTGGTTGGGCGCGAAGGCCCAGCTGGCGTAGTTACCGAACACGGTTGCCGAATTGTAGTCGGTTACGACATTGCTGGCACAACCGGCCAGAACCAGCGCCATTGCTGCTACAAACAGAATACGCATCGCTCTTCTCCCCTGTTTAATTGGCCGCTTGATCCAGTATACGCCGGCAAACGGTCAGCCGGATGCTGCTAACTTCTATGTGTCAAAACGGTAATCGAGTTTCTGGGCATCGCAGAAGGCGGCAAACTCCGCCTGCCGCACTTCCGGCACCGACACCCGGGCATTCACACGGGAACTGTAGGTAATGTCTTCAATGGTGCCTTCGTGGCCGTCGCACCAGTGCCGTAGCGGCTGTTCATCGGCAAAGCCAAGTTCCACATCCGCCAGCACCCGCGCCTGCTGCACGGTACGGCCAACTTCCGACAACACACTCTCGGCAGCGCCTGCGTAGGCGCGCACCAGGCCGCCGGCGCCCAGTTTGATACCACCAAAATAGCGGATCACGATCACCAGCACATCGCCCATATCCTTGTGCTGGATCACGTTCAGAATGGGCTTACCGGCGGTGCCGGAGGGTTCACCATCATCGTTCATGGCGGCTTCCGCTGCCGAGCCGGGGCGGCCTATCTGGTATCCCCAGCAAACGTGCCGGGCGTCCGGAAAGTCGGCATGGGCCCGGGCAACGTGTTCGCGCACCTCATCCCGGCTGCTCACCGGGTACACGCGGGCAATGAAACGACTTTTTTTCACTTCCGTTTCCCGCTCAAGGTATCCGGACGGGACCGGGTAATCTTTACTCATGATGCTCTCTCAACCGGCAACCGGATGTTTACCTCAAGCCCACCCCCGGGCTGGTTCCGGGCGGTAATTGTTCCGCCATGGGCCGCTACGATGTCCCGGGCAATCGCAAGTCCAAGGCCCCAGCCTTTACCACCCCGGGACTTGTCCGCGCGAAAGAACGGCTCGAACAGGTGCTGCAACAGCTCCTCCGGAGCGCCCGGGCCGTCATCGGCAATATCCACCTGAAGACTGCCATCGGGGGCCGACACTGACACCCGCACGGATTTACCCGAAGGCGTGTGGTCAAGGGCATTCTGCAGCACGTTATCAAACGCCCGCTGCAACAATCCGGCATCGCCCCGTACCGACACAGCACGGGAAGCGCCGGTAGCATCCAGCTGGCAGTCCACTCCCCGTTGTGCGGCAAAGTCCGCGGCATCCTGCAGCACCCGGTTGATCAGCTCCAGTGGCTGCACCGGTTCCCGCTCCATGGCGTCACCGTTCTCCGACACCCGGTACAGCGTCAGAATCTGACCGGTCATGGTTTCCAGCCGCTCATTCTGGCGCAGGATACTGGCCATCATGGCGGGGTCTGCCCCGGTGTCACTGGCCAGCTCAATGGCCACCCGTTGCCGGGCCAGGGGTGTTCTCAGGTCATGGGAAATATCACGCAGAAGATGGTTCTGGCGTTCCAGTAACTGGCACAGCCGGTCGGTCATGGCGTTGAAGGCGGTGGCAAGCTGCCCCACCTCGTCACGCCGCCGGGCAATACGCTGAGGCACCCGCAGCCGGGTATCGCCGGCGGCAATGGCCTGGGCGGTGCTCTCCATATGTTTCAGGGGCTTGGATACCAGCCGGGCAATCCACCAGCAGGCCAGGGAGATCAGGACAAACGCCAGTGCAAATTCCAGGAAACGGAACAACCTCGGGTCCAGCCAGCCGTCGCCACCCATCCGGGGCCAGGCAACCAGTTGGTAGCCTTCCTCCAGGTTAATCAGTGCCGGCTTGTTGGGGTACCAGCCCGACTGAATCCGCTCACGGATATTGCGCGGCAGCCCGCGATGCCCTTCTTCTTTCTCGATCAGCATCAGGTGCAGGTCAAGGCGCTCGCCCTCTGATCGCAGGAACCGCCACATTTCGCCGCGGTTTTCCCGATTGCGAAGGTTCAGGGCCTCCCGGGCGATCTCATGCAAGCCAACCTGCCGTTCAATGGCCTGCCGCTCCCGATCCAGCAGGTAACGGGTGGCGAGGTTACTGGCCACAACGGTAACGGCCATCGCCAGCCAGATCGAAATAAATATCCGCCAGAACAGCGGGAACATGAATGACTTCATTGTGCCGGTACCCGATAGCTGTAACCCAGCCCCCGCACAGTTTCAATGCGAGGCGGATCATCGTTCCCCAGCTTCTTGCGCAGGTTGCTGATGTGCATATCCAGGGTGCGGTCGTAAGCCTCCAGCCGGCGGCCCAGGGCCCACTGCATCAGGTCGGTTTTGCGCACCACACTGCCGGCATGGGCCAGCAACACCTGCAGCACTTCGTATTCGGTGGCAGTTAACTCCAGCGGAGCGTCATCCTGGTAAATACGCCGCTGCCCCGGTTCTACCCGCAAGTCACCATAGGTTCGGGTAGCATCCACATCGGTTTTCTGGTCCCAGGCAATACGGCGCAGCAACGCCTGCAGGCGGGCAACCAGTTCACGGGGGTTACAGGGTTTGGGGATGTAGTCGTCAGCACCCACTTCAAAGCCAACGATGCGATCGGTTTCGTCTCCGCGGGCGGTCAGCAGAATCACCGGCAAATGGGTCTCGGCTCTCAGTTCACGCAGCACATCCAGGCCGTTGATATCCGGCAGCATGATGTCCAGTACCACGATATCGCAATCGTGGGCCAACGCCAGTGCCAGTCCGTCACGGCCATTGGCGGCCTCACGCACGCTGAAACCCTGGGTGGTCAGATACTGCGACAGCAGTTCCCTGAGTTCGTCATCGTCTTCAACCAGCAGTACCCGGTTCTGCATATCCGTTTCTCTCCTGTTGCCCGGCAACAGTCTAACACGGCGCCCGGGCACGGCTGACGGCCAGGCATTTGCCTTTACCGAACCTTTACACCAGCCTGACACCAACTGACGTTGCACCGGCGTACTATGATCACCACAGGAACACCAACCGATGAGGCAACAACCATGAAAGCAAAAACATCCTTACTGACCGCCGGCGTACTGATGGCCGCCATGTTCGCCGCCAGCCCCGCAGCTATGGCCCAGGATCAGGGCATGAAGAAGCAGGGGGGCAAATGGGACCAGAAAGAAATGTGCGAGAACTTCCGCGAAGGCAAAGGCAAGTTCAGCGCCGAGTACCGTGAAGAGCGCCAGGCCGAAATGCAGAAATACCGGGCTGAAATGGCCGACCGCCTGAAGCTGACTGACGAGCAGCGCGAGATCTGGGACGAGATCCACCAGGAGCGTCAGCAAAAGCAGCAGGAGCGTATGGGCAAGTGGCAGCAGAAGATGGAAAAGCGCTGCGGTAACGCCCAGAAGTGATCACAAGCCGGGTTCTGTCGTATGGTATAGGGAAAGTTAACAGAGCATGCCCGAAACCATGGCAGAACCCGCCTCACCTGACATCACCCTGACCACCTGCGCCAGCATCACGGACATTCCCCGTGACGACTGGCAACGGCTGGCCGGGCGCAGCAATCCCTTCCTGCGCTACGAGTTCTTTCAGGCGCTGGAAGATTCCGGCTGTACCCGCACCGAAACCGGGTGGACACCCTGCCACCTGGTTTTTCGCATACAAGGCAAGATCTGCGGCCTGGCCCCGGCCTACCTGAAAAACCACTCCAGGGGCGAATACGTGTTCGACTGGAGCTGGGCCGAAGCCTACCAGCGTTACCAGCTGCCCTATTACCCGAAGCTGCTGATCGCCATTCCGTTTACCCCGTCACAGGGGCCAAGGTTATTGCTGGATGCTTCGTTACGGGCGCAACTGACGCCCGCCCTGCTCGATCAGTTACTGGGCAATCTGACCCAGCAGCTGGGCGCCCATTCCTGGCACCTGCTGTTTCCGGATGCGCCAGACCAGGCCCTGCTTGGCCACGACCAGGAACTGCACCGCACCGGCTGCCAGTTCCACTGGCACAACCGTGGTTACCAGAACTTTGAGGGCTTTCTGGCGGCGCTGACTTCCCGCAAGCGTAAATCCATCCGCAAGGAACGCCGGCAAGTGGCGGATCAGGAGATTACCTTTCACACCTTCCACGGCCGGGATATCTCCGACCAGGTGCTGTCGGCGTTCTTTGTGTTCTACCAGGCCACTTACCTGAAAAGAGGCCAGGCACCCTACCTGAACCAGGCCTTTTTCGAACTGCTGCGGGAACACCTGCCGGAGCACCTGCACATCATCATGGCCGTGCGCCATGGTGAGATGATTGCCGGCGCCTTGTTCATGGCCGGTGAAACTACCCTCTACGGCCGCTACTGGGGCTGCCTGGAAGAATATGACCACCTGCACTTTGAAACCTGCTACTACCAGGGCATAGAACTAGCCCTAGAGCTTGGGCTCCAGCACTTCGACGCCGGCGCCCAGGGCGAGCACAAACTGGTGCGGGGCTTCGAACCGGTGATCACCCACTCCTGGCATGGCATTCTGCACCCGGGTTTCCGGGAGGCTATCGCTGATTTCTGCACCGAGGAGTCCGAACACGTACAGGCCTACTTCGCCGAATCACAAACACTGCTGCCCTACCGCAACGAACAACCCTGAGGTACCACGACTCTGAAACTGGGCTCGCGCGCTCTAACCCAGATAACGCACCAGGGCCGCAGCCAGCAGACCGACGGTAATCGAAGGCAAGGGTTTTCGGGTAGCCAACATGGTTACCGCGGTGGCCACCAACGCAGCCAGGGCCCCGAGATCACCGTCTACCGCCATAGGCACAATGATGGCGATCAACACCGAGCTGGCCATGGTGTTGATAAAACTCTCGACCCGTGGATTGATGCGCACGAACGACATCAGGAACACACCGCCGAAGCGGGTGACCAGGGTAACCACTGTCATAATGGCAATCAGCGCCAGTACGCCGGCGGAGGTGGTTTCAATGGTCACTCGCCACCTCCTTGCCTGAACCTGCCTTGGGCTCCAGCCAGAACAACCCGATCAAGCCGCCAGCCAGCGCTCCGACCACCACATGCATGTTCGGCGGCAGCCATTTCCAGGCCGCCAGCGCACTGACCGCCGCCACCAGCCAGGCCACCAGAACCCGGGGTGATTTCCGGCCGCCCAATGCCATCGTCAGCAAGAAGCATCCCAGCACCATATCCAGCCCGAATGCCTCCGGGTTTTGCATAAGGCCACCGAAATACACCCCCAGCGCGGTACCCAAAACCCACGCCAGCCATAGCACCAGACCGCCGCCCACAATCACCTCCAGATTGTGACGACCATTCTGATAGTCCTGGGCGCAGGCCGCCCAGTTGGCATCCGTCAGTAGCAGCATCAGACCGTACCGTCGCCCGGGCGGCACCTGCTTCAACATCGGATACAGCGAAGCGCCCATCAAAAGGTGGCGGGAGTTGATGGCAAACACCACCACCATCATCGGCAGCACAGACACCTCTGCGCCCCACAAATCCAGCGCACCAAACTGCGAAGCCCCGGCAAAAACCGTGGCGCTCATCAGAATCGATTCAAGCGGCGACAACCCCTCCTGGGTAGACGCCAGGCCGAAAGCTGCACCAAACGCCACCACAAACAGCGAAATGGGCAACAGCCGGAAAAACTCCGCCCGCACCCTGCTCGCCTGAAACTGGTAGGAATAGTGCCCGCCAGACATCAACCCTGACCCTCGCCCCTGCTATCAAAACAACCCGCCAGAATCGCCCGCATCTTCTCCGCACCGAGCTCATTCATCAGCGCAATATTGCGATCAGGAATCCCGTCCACATCCGGATAACCATCAATCGCCGCCTCCAGACTCGCTTCCCGCAGCAAGTGCAGCATAGGATACGGAGACCGGTTGGTGTAGTTCTCCGCCGCCCCCGGTTCGGTGTCGGCAAACTGGTAATCCGGGTGGAAACTGGCGATCTGGTAAACGCCCTCAAGCTCCAGATAGGCCAGCAACGCATCAGCCGCGTCCAAAAACTCGTTGTAGGCGTAGAAATCCTGCAGCACGTCCGGATGAATCAGCAACGTAGTTTCGATCTCCGGTTCGTCTTCCAGGCGCTGCAGTTCCGCATGCAGGGCCTGCAGCAGGTCGTCTTCGTTGCCGGCATTTGTCACCGTAAACCGAACCCGGTTCTTGACCAGTTCCCGTTTGGCGAAGGGGCAGAGGTTGTAGCCAACGACGACGTCTTCGACCCACTTGCGGGTGGCGTTAATGACCTGAGATTCGTTCAAAATAGTTGCCTTTGCTTGTGTCTGAATACAGCTCCGAAGTCCGAGCGCGGGTGTGGGTTGGGCCTTCCAAAACTGTGCGGAGCCATGGATGGCGGAGCTCAAGCGCCACACGGATGTGCCGAAGGAGCGTGTTTTGGAAGGCCCAACCCACACCCGTGCCGGCACCCCATGCTTGATACTTAAACGTAGCCCTGACTCCGAAGATAATCATCATAACTGCCACTGAAGTCGGTAATGCCGTCGGCCTTCAACTCGATAATCCGGGTCGCCAGCGACGAAACAAACTCCCGGTCGTGGCTGACAAAAATCAGCGTCCCCGGATAATTCTCCAGCGCCAGGTTCAGCGCCTCGATGGACTCCATATCCAGGTGGTTGGTGGGCTCATCCATCAGCATCACATTCGGCTTCTGCAGAATCAGCTTACCAAACAGCATCCGCCCCTGCTCACCACCGGAAATCACCTTCACCGACTTACCGATATCATCTCCGGAAAACAGCATCCGCCCCAACGTACCGCGCACCAGCTGCTCGCCACCGGTGGTCCACTGGGCCATCCAGTCGGTCAGGGTGTCATCACGGGCAAAGTCGGCGGTATGGTCCTGGGCGAAGTAGCCTACCTCCGCACTGTCGGTCCACTTCACCTCACCGGCATCCGGCTCATAGGCGCCAGCCAGGCACTGCAGCAAAGAGGTTTTACCGATACCGTTGGGGCCGATGATGGCCACACGCTCGCCGGCTTCGATCTGCAAATCCAGGTTCTTGAACAGCGGGCCTTCGTCGAAGCCCTTGGTCAGGCCTACCAGGGTGACCGCCTGGCGGTGCAGTTTCTTGCCCTGCTCGAAGCGGATAAACGGGCTCACCCGGCTTGACGGCTTCACCTCTTCCAGCTGGATCTTGTCGATCTGGCGGGCACGGGAGGTGGCCTGCTTGGCCTTGGAAGCGTTGGCCGAGAAGCGGCTGACAAACTGCTGCAGTTCGGCAATCTGGGCCTTCTTCTTGGCGTTATCTGACAGCATGCGCTCGCGGGCCTGGGTGGCGGCGGTCATGTATTCGTCGTAGTTGCCCGGGAACAGGCGCAGCTCACCGTAGTCCAGGTCCGCCATGTGGGTACAGACACTGTTCAGGAAGTGGCGGTCGTGGGAGATGATGATCATGGTACTGTTGCGGGCCACCAGAATGTTTTCCAGCCAGCGGATGGTGTTGATATCCAGGTGGTTGGTGGGCTCGTCCAGCAGCAGTACGTCCGGGTCAGAGAACAGGGCCTGGGCCAGCAGCACGCGAAGTTTCCAGCCCGGAGCCAGGGCGCTCATGGGCCCTTCATGCTGCTCCAGCGGAATATCCAGGCCCAGCAGCAGTTCGCCGGCGCGGGATTCGGCGGTGTAGCCGTCCATTTCGGCGAATTCCACTTCCAGGTCCGCCACGGCCATGCCGTCTTCTTCGCTCATTTCCGACAGGGAGTAGATGCGGTCCCTTTCTTTTTTCACATTCCACAGTTCTTCGTGCCCCATGATCACGGTGTCAATCACCGTGCAATCCTCGTAGGCGAACTGATCCTGGCGCAGCTTACCGAGCCGGATATTCGGCTCCAGCATGACCTGCCCGGCCGAGGGCTCCAGGTCGCCACCCAGAATCTTCATCAGGGTGGACTTGCCGCAGCCGTTGGCACCGATCAGACCGTAACGGTTGCCGTTGCCGAACTTGGCAGAAACATTTTCAAACAGGGGCTTGGCCCCGAACTGCATGGTGAGATTGGCGGTGGAGATCAAGAAAAGAACCTGCAAACGTAAGGGCCGGGACAACGCCGGCGAAGAGAAACCGCGCATTGTACAGGTTTGCAAGGCAGACTGTGAGACCGCAGAAACACCGACAAAAAGCGCTTGCCTCTGGCGGCCGGTGCGGGCAGCATTCGTGTCAGACGTTTCCGTCCATACACCCGTCATCCAACTACAGGATATTGATCATGGCACAAGCAACTGCACGCCACATTCTGGTAGACAGCGAAGCCAAGTGTGAAGAACTGAAAAAAGCCATCGAAGGTGGCCAGGATTTTGCGGAAGTCGCGAAGCAGCATTCATCCTGCCCGTCCGGCCGCAATGGCGGCGACCTGGGTTCTTTCGGCCCGGGCCAGATGGTTCCCGAGTTTGACAAGGCCGTGTTCAGCAGTGATCTGAACACCGTGATCGGCCCCATCAAGACCCAGTTTGGCTACCATCTGCTGGAAGTGACTTCCCGCAGCTAAGGTTTGCCGGCCGCCTGTGCATCGCGCAGGCGGCACTGTTCCGGTTAAAACGTAAACGCCCTACTCCCCGCCGAAGTTCCCAAACGCCGCCAGCCGGGCTCCGATGCTTTCAACCGGCTCGATGACGGCTTGCTGAACACTGCTTGTGACTACCCGGGTGAAACTCCTGCCCGCCTCGCTTTCAAGAAAATCCAGATACAGGTTCATTTCCTGGTTACTGATGTCGCGATAGGTGAACAGATAGCCGTCGTAGACTTGCTGGCCCACCATGCCCCGCAAAGCCGGGCGCTGGCTTTCCAGCCGTTCGCGCATTTTTTCGTGGTGCACCGAATCCCGGCTCAGGGCTGCCATGGCGGTACCCAACCCGAGCTGAACGGCGATGGTCGTATCCACTGCACTCTCGGTGGCCCGTGACGCCGCATCGAAGCGGTCAAACAGCTTTTCCCGGGCCGTACCCTGGTAGCGTTTGTTCAGATCTTCCGCCCGGCTGCGAATCTCCGGCCAGGCTGCCGGTGCGGACGCGGCGATTTCCGCCTCGGCGATCTTGCCTGCCACCGGTGTCTGGTACCAGCCGTGCACCTCTTCCAGCTGCTCCGGTGTCAGGGCAGCTTCCAGGTTGGCGACAACCCTTTGCTCTATATCGGCTGCACGAAAACTGTTGCTGACCAGAAACCCGATGCTGTCTGCCACCATGGGCGGCACCTGGCCACTCTGTTTCAGGCCGTCCTGAATACCCCGGCTCATCATCTCCGGGTACTGGGCCACAATGTCATCTACCGGAGATGCTTCCAGAACCTCCCTGGCATCAGGCGCAGCCTGGGCCGTGCCCGCAAGCATAAAGCCGGTGATTAAAAGAGGTTTAACTAGGGAGTTCAGTCGCATTTCTCTATTATCCTGATGATCGAATCGCCCTGTTTATGACACGGCAACAGGCGCCCGGGCAAGTGTCCGTGGGGCTTCGGAGATGACAGTTTGGTAGGGATGAGCCGGAAAAAGACCAGAAAACCCCGAAAAAACCGCAACAAGCGTTTTAATGTGTGGCGCTCACGGGTGAGCTGGTATGGCCTGCCCCTGCTCGGCCTGGTCATCGGCATCTGGGCAACGCTGCGTTTCAGCCTGCTGGCGCCCGACCCGCCGGCCAACACGGACAACATCTGCGAGATCTTCCGCGAACATACCGTCTGGTATGACTACGCCCGGGCCTCACAGGAGAAATGGGGCACGCCTGTGGCTACCCAGCTGGCGTTTGTCTATTACGAATCATCCTTTCGCAGCCACGCCCGCCCTCCCCGCACCCGGCTCTGGGGGCTGATTCCGTGGAAACGACCCACCACCGCGCTGGGCTATGCCCAGGCCCTGGACCCGGCCTGGGGTGAATACCTGATTGCCACAGACGGCAGCTGGCGAACCGTTCGCACAGACATGGAATATGCGCTGGATTTCGTGGGCTGGTACAACCAGCTGAGCCACCGGCACCTGGGCATCGCCCTGACCGCGCCCGCGCAGCTGTATCTTGCCTACCACGAGGGCCGCGGCGGCTATGCCCGGCGATCCTTTGACCAGAAACCGGCCATCAAGTCCCTCGCGCAAAGGGTTCAGAACCGGGCCTTCCGGTACCACAACCAGCTGCAAACCTGCGAAGCCGAGTTCCAGTGCTGGCGGTGGTATCAGTTCTGGCCCTTCTGTTCCGCTGAAGACTGAGTTCAGAGAGTTGCGCTGAACTCGACGGCAGACTCCAGTGCCTGCAGGCGTTCGGCCAGAAACTCCATCACAATCCGCACCCGGGCCATTTGCTGGGTGTCCTGGTTGACGTGCAACCAGAGGTCGACACTTTCACCGTCCAGGGGGTCTGACAGCCGGCGCAATTCCTTTGCCGGCTCGCCAAGGTAGCAAGGCAGAACCGCCAGCCCGGCACCGGCCCTGGCCAGGGCGGCCATTGCCTGCAGGCTGTTGCAGCGAATGACCGAGTTTACGTTCTTGAGATGCTTGCGGTACCACCGGCCCGTTGCCAGGTGGCTGAAAGACTCATCCGGAAGAATCCAGGTGCAGGCTTCCGGCTGGTTTTCGATGTCCATATCTCGATTGCGCCGGCAGTATTTCGCAGCGCCATAAACCGCCGAATCAATCGCGGCAATGCGCTCGCCCTCGAGGGTAGCCTGGGGTTTGTTTTCCGGGCGAAGCGTCAGGTCGGCTTCCCGGTGGCTCAGGTTGGCAACATCGTTGTCGGTGAGCACTTCCAGTTCGATGTCCGGATACTCCCGCACCAGTTCCGCCAGGATCGGGCTCAGCAGCTCGTTCATCATGGCGTCTTCGGCGGCAATCCGGACCTTGCCCACAGGCGCACCGTCCTGGCCCACCAGTTTGCGTTCGAGGTTTTCCATATCGGTTGCCAGCCTTTCCGCTTCCCGAAAGGCCATTTCCCCGACTGGTGTCAGCTGCAATCCGTCCCGGTTGCGCTCGAAAAACTGAACCCCCAGGGACTCTTCCATCTGGTCAAGTCGCCGTAAAACAGTGGTTTGGTGAACACCCAGCAATTCACCGGCTTTTGCGAAGGTTCCGGCTATTGCCAGAGCCCGTATATATCGAAGATAATCCCAGCCCATAGTTACTGCATATTTGCAACGTGAGTACGGAGTTTACCGTATTCAAACTGCAAATAAGAACCCCTAGAATTGTGTGCAAGTTAACGATTCCAGCCACCCGATGAAGGAGGAAGGCGCCATGATTCAGAAGTACACCGCGAGCGTTCGCCCGCAGCCATCAAGCATCCTCCACAATGGAGTGGAGATGCGTCGCCAGTATACCCGCGCCGCGACAAAACAGGTGGTGCAGTTTATCGGCCGCAAACTGCGCATTGCCAACCGCAAGGCAGTTGCCGCAGCCCAGGATATGCCCCAGGTACAGGGCGGCGTATAAGCCCGGCAGCCTGAATCAAAAAACCCCGGCATGGATTCCATGCCGGGGTTTTTGTTTGCCTCGAAGAACGTTCAGAACTCCCAGATCACCTTGGCATTCCGGGCAAACCACTCATCCATCTTACGGTTGTAGAAATCTTCGATCACGTTGCGCTTGATCTTCATGGTGGGTGTGAGCATCCCGTTCTCCATAGTCCAGGGCTCCCGGACCACCACCACAAAGGCAACCTTCTCGTGGGATTCGCAGTCGGCGTTCACCGCTTCCAGCTCCCGGGCTAGCTCCTGCTCCAGTTCGCTGCGATCCGCCCCCCGATCCAGCTCATCACGCGCTTCTTCTGACAGCAGAACCATCAGGCAGGGTTGCGGCTGGTTGGCACCGGCCACGCATACAACCTCCGCTTTCGGGTGGTTAAACCGGTTTTCGATCGGCACCGGCACCACGTACTTACCCTTGGAGGTTTTGAACAGGTCTTTCACCCGGCCGGTGATTCGCAGATAGCCCTGCTCGTCGATTTCGCCCATGTCACCGGTTTTCAGGAAACCGTCTTCGGTAATATCTTCCCGGGTTTTCTCCTCATTCTTGAAGTAACCCACCATCTGCCCGGGACTTTTCACCTGAACCTCGCCGCCATCGCCAATCCGGTGTTCAACGCCGGGGTTGGCCATACCCACGCTGCCAACCCTTGCCTGTCCGGGCCGGTTGGCGTGGGAATAGCCGAAGTTTTCAGACATGCCATAAACTTCCAGCAACTCCAGCCCCAGGTTCCGGTACCAGCCAATAATTTCGGCCGAGAGTGGTGCTGCGCCGGTCAGGGCCGCTCGGCAATGGTCCAGCCCCAGTTGCTTCAATACTTTCTTTTTTACCAGGGAGCTGACCACCGGAATACTGAACAGCAGCTTCTGCTTCTTCGGCGGCAGCTTGGCATTCACCCCCAGGTAGAACTTCATCCACAGGCGAGGCACCGAGAAAAACAGCGTAGGCCGCGCCCGCTGCAGGTCTTCCTGGAAGGTGTCCAGCGAGTTGGCAAAGTAAAGATGGAAGCCGTAATACAGGGACTGGGTTTCTACGGCTGCCCGCTCCGCTACGTGGGCCAGCGGCAGGTAGGACAACATGCGCTCGGAAGAGGACACCGGGAACAACTGCTGGAGGCCGTCTGCCACCGAAATCATGGTACGGAAGCTGTGCATCACGCCCTTGGGCCGGCCGGTACTGCCGGACGTGTAGACAATGGTCGCCAGGTCATCCGGGTTCGGCAGCCTGGGCTCGGCAGGCGACTGACTGGCAACGATATCCTGCCAGGTTGGCGTGTCGTTCCTGGGTGACATGGGCAACGAAACAATCGGCAGATCCGGAGGAATGTGGCCCTTGATGTCATTCCAGCCATCCGCTGTGCCGTCCAGCTTACCCAGGAACAGCAACTTCGCCTCGCTGTGTTCCAGCACATAGGCGGCGGTTTCACCGTTAAGCGTCGGGTACAGGGGCACGCTTACATGACCGGCCGCCCATATGGCCAGGTCCGCCAGAATCCAGTGGGCACTGTTCTTGCCGAGGATGGCGATATTGCTGGGCTGAGGTAAGTTCAGCCCGTTCAGGTAACCGGCCATCCGCCGCACCTGATCCGCCGCCTGCGCCCAGGTAATGTCTTCTACCCGGGCATCGGGGTATGGCTGGGTCAGGTAAACGTTGTCAGGATGCTTCTCTGCCCAGTAGAACAGGCTGTGCAGCGAGGTGGGTTTCTGCGGATCGATAGCCATAACGGCTCCTTATTGTTGTTATAGTCATGTTGTCTGGTCGTTATCTGAACAATTTAGTTTGTGACATTTATCAATCATGGTCTACAGTGAAGGCGTCAGCGTATCAATAGCATTGCCGAGGGAGGTAGCTATGAACAAGCCGACACGTTCTGCCATGACCGCTCCAGCCTGGGGCCTGATCCTGCTGGGTTCCTGCGCCTTTTTCTACACAGCCTACGCGGGAATGCTGGGTACCTGAAGCGCCCTCAGGGCCAGCCTTCCTCACCCAGCAGGGGCACAAACCGTACATCACCAAAGTTTTCCTGCTGGTAATCATGCTCTGAACGGCGGGTGAGTACTGTCAACTGCTGCACAGAATGCTCAGGCCCCACCGGGATAACCAGCCGGCCGCCAATGGTCAGTTGTTGTTTGAGAGAGTCGGGAACCACCGGAGCCCGTGCCGATATCCAGCACCCGTTCCCGTCCGGTGAGTTCCAGGGCTTCGGCCATCAAGGCCACAATGTAGGGTTGTGAAATGGTTTGGCCGTGGCCAATAATTAGATGCCTTCCTGACAGATTACGCCTAACGCCAGACAGAAACCATCCCGATGGTGCTGACCACCAGCAGCACGACACCCAGCACCCGGAAAAACAGCGAACCTTCGGCCTGGAGCATGCGGCCGTGCACATAGAGCCCGATCACATGCCCCACGGCTGCCGCCGGCAGCAGCCACAGATGATGGATGAGTTGCAGGTCGACACCCGCCCAGATAAATGCCGACAGCTTGATTAGTACCAGGATAAACCACAGGGCAAACAAGGTATCCCTGAGCTTCTCCTTGGGCAGGTGTTGCGCCGCCACCGCGATAATCAGCGGAGCACCAATCAGTGAAGTGCCACTGATGTAGCCCCCCAGCATCAGGAAAATGGTATCGACCGTCTTGCTGCCACTGCGGAACGGACGGTTGGCAATGTACGACAGTGAATACAGCGCAACAATCACGAAAATGATCGAGCTCATCACATAGCCCGGCAGGGTAATCAGCCCGAATACCCCGATCAGTTTGGGCACAATCATGATCGCCAGCAGGCGCCCCAGATAACGCCAGTCTACGGTGCCCGTGCCACCGGCCTGCCGGTCCTTCGCGACTTTCCGGTTGTTGAGCCAGATGGTGAGGGAGGAGAACACCAGCAGGTGTATCGAAATCAACGGCAAAAACACCAAAGGTTCATCAAGAACCAGTAAAAGGAACGGCAGGGACAACACGGCACCACCGAAACCCAGCCCTGACCGGACAAACCCGCTCCAGACAAAGATCAATGCAATCAGGATATACTGAACTACAGTCAGGTCAGACATGGGTAAAAGCGGGCTCCGGCATGCAGGTTAGAACGGCTGGGCTAAAAGCTAATGATGACACGGAGGGGAGACAGATGCAGGATGCCAACCGTCGCAGATTCTGGCAGAGCTGTCGGTTGGGTTTGATGTTACTGGCGCTGGCCGGAAATTCCCACAGCGACGATAGTATTATCAACCGGGTCGAGGCCTTGCAGGCCGGTGAGCCGGTGGTGGTTCTTGGCGCTCACCTGCACTCCCGGGACGCGCTCGTGCAGTTCTATGAAGCCCGAAACTACGAACCGGCATGGCGCTCTTTCCCGGCACGGGAGGAACTGCTGCAAGCCATCCGCGAAGTCTCCAATCAAGGCCTGAACCCTGGCGACTACCATTACGACAGCCTGGCGGACTTTGCGTCGCAGCCGCTGGACCACAATGGTGAGGACCTGCAGGCTGATCTCGACCTGGTATTGTCTGACGCCTTCCTGCTGCTTGCCACACACCTGCATGATGGCAAGCTTGACCAGGAAACCCGCTCCGCCCGCTGGCAACCTTCCGACCAGCAAAGGAAAATGCATGAAGTACTGGCGGCCGCCATACTGGACCACAGCATCGACAAAACCCTGCAAGGCCTGAAACCGGAAGCGCCGGCCTACCGCAAACTGGTGGCGCTCCGCAAAGAAGTCTCTGACCTTTTAGGGCAGCCCTGGCCGGTGATCGACCCCGGCCCGGCCATCCGGCCCGGGGATACAGACTCCAGAATGATTGAGGTCCGTGAGCGGCTGAGGCTGCTCGGCGACCTGCCAGCCCGGGACAACGACAGCTCAGAAGCATTCGATACCGGCTTTGCCGACCAGCTGTACAGTGATGACCTGCTCGCCGTGATTCCAGCCTTCCAGGCCCGCCACGGACTGGATCCCGACGGCATCATCGGCCGTAAAACCCTGGTGGCCATCAACCAGATGCCCCTGGAACGGCTACAACAGATCGACGCCAACCTGGAGCGATGGCGCTGGCTGCCGGATTCGCTGGGCGATACCTACATCTTGGTAAACATTGCCGGTTATGAGCTGATCATGGTGGAAAACGGCCAGGAAACCATGCGCCAGCGGGTGATCGTCGGCCAGCCCTACCGGCAGACACCGGTGTTCAGTGACCGTATCCGCTACCTGGTCTTCAACCCCACCTGGACGGTTCCGCGCCGGCTGATGATCGAAGACCAGCTGCCAGTGATCCGCCGAGATCCCGGCTACCTGGACCGGCTCGGCTTCAAGGTATATCAGGGCTGGGGCGCCAACCGGGTGGAGATTGATCCAGCTACCATCGACTGGGATAGCCTGACCAAAAACAACTTCCCCTACCAACTGGTTCAGCAGCCCGGGCCGCAGAACGCCGTCGGCCAGGTGAAATTCATGTTCCCGAACCAGTATGATGTGTACCTGCACGACACCCCGGGCCAATACCTGTTCAGCCGCATGGATCGTACCCTGAGTTCCGGCTGCATCCGGGTGGAGCGGCCGTTTGAGCTGGCGAATAAGTTGCTCGAGGGCAACAGCGACTGGGACAATCGGGCCATTCAGGAAGCCCTGCAATCGAGCGAGCCGATCAACGCCATCCTCCGGAACCCGGTGCCGGTTCACCTGCAGTACTGGACCGTCTGGGTTGATCGCGCCGGAACCTACCAGTTCCGGGAGGATATCTACGGGCGCGACCGCCAGTTGCTGCAGGCCCTTCGTTCCGACTGGCAAGGCAACCTGCAACTGACACCAAGGAGCCATTGATGAAACGCGCAGCCGTCACACTGCTGCTAAGTGCCGGCCTGGCAGCTTGCCAGAGCCTTCCCGGGCCACAAGGCGATATTGCCGATGACGTGGTATTGCTGAAGGCCCATCATTGCCTGGAAGAAAAAGTGGGCGACCAGAACCGCATCCACTTCGGCCCCTGCCTGAAGGTTATCAGCATCAACGACGAGCCCCCGCAAGTCAGTGATGACGGCTTTATTACCCTGCCCGTGCGGCAGGCCATGACCATCGGAACCTCCTGCGTGTACCGCCATGCCGATGGCACCCCGATACCCAGCACCGTGCAAACCCGGGATTTCCCGGTTGCCAGCAATACCTTTACCAATGGCGGCCAGCGCTGGTACCTTCACGCCCACAAACAGGCACGGCAGGTGATCGGTTGCGAGCCCACCCTGTCACGGTCTGTTTACCCCACCCGAAAAACCGACTGAACAGAGAAACCCCATGACCCTGACCACCTGGTTAGCTGTTGTAACCATCTGCGTGCTTGGCGCCATGTCGCCCGGCCCCTCCCTGGCCCTGGTGCTGAAACAGACCATGACCGGCGGGCGCCGGAATGGCGTTGTCGCGGCGCTGTCCCATGGTCTTGGCGTGGGCATCTACGCGTTTCTGAGCATTCTCGGCCTGGCGGCGGTGATTACCGCATCGCCAACAGCGTTCACCATTCTGCAATGGGCCGGGGCGCTGTACCTGGCATGGCTCGGGTTTAAAGGGCTCACCGCCAAGGCTCAAAGCGACCAGGCCCTGCCCGAAGCTCCCAGCACCCGCAGCGCCGCCCGGGACGGCTTCTTGATTGCCTTCTTCAACCCCAAGATTGCGGTGTTTTTCCTGGCGCTGTTCAGCCAGGTGGTCGGGGTGGATACCAGCCTGATGGCGAAGTTTGGCTATGCCGCTACCGCGCTGGTGATTGATACCGGCTGGTACCTGATTGTGGCCTGGCTGTTTTCCAACCCGAAGTGGCTGGATATGCTGAAGAAACGGGCGGTCTGGTTCGAGCGGGTGTTCGGAGCCATTCTGGTAGCGCTGGCGGGGCGACTGGTGGCCGGTATCGTAGCTGGCAAGTAGAACTCCTGCGAAACCATTACTCAACGGTAAGTGCTTCTCAATTGCGCTTCCTGAAGGACTGTGCCACTTTTAAAGGGCACCCCTGAAACGGAGGATAGGAGATGCTCTACTGGGCTATAGTTTGTCTTGTTATTGCGATTATCGCGGGAGTCCTCGGGTTCGGAGGCATTGCGGGAACTGCGGCAGGATTTGCGAAGATACTGTTTTTCATCTTCCTTGTACTGTTGGTCGTGTCCCTGTTATTCAACATGCTTCGCGGTAAAGGCCCCAAGGTCTAGGTTTTCACCGGTCGTGGCCCTCCGGTCACAACGAGGGCCACCCCGGCTACTGCGACCACGCCACCGGCTATCGCCATTGGCCCCAGCCGTTCATCAAACAGAATGAAGGCTTCCAGCGCCGTCACCGGCGGCACCAGGTAGAACAGACTCGCCACCTGGGAAGCAGCCCCTCTGCGTATCAGCCACATCAGAATCAGAATTGCACTTACCGACAACCCGAATACCAGCCAGCCCAGGGCAAGGCTGAACTGCAGTGACCACTGGATTTCGCGGGTTTCCAGGGTAAAAGCACCCAGGGCAAACAAGGCAGCGGCGGCGGTGTACTGGATCATGGTGCCGGAGATCAGGTCTACCCCGGTTCCGAAACGCTTCTGATAAACCGTTCCCAGCGAAATACCAACCAGGGACAGCCCCGCCCAAAGCAAGGTAACCGGTGAGAAACCCGCTCCGTTCGAGCCATCCCCGAGCTTCTCAGCCAGCACCAGGGCCACCCCCACCAATCCCATAACCAACCCTGACCACTGACGGCCCGCCACGGTTTCCCGAAGCAACAAGACCGCCGCCAGGGCCGTGACCAGGGGCTGCAAGCCAACGATCAACGATACCAGCCCAGAAGGCATGCCCTGGTCAATGGCATAGAACACGCCGCCCAAATAGGTTCCCTGCACCAGCAACCCGGTCACCGCCAGGTGCCCCGCTCCGCGCCAACCCGGCCAGCGTGATTTCATCACCAGCGCCAGAACGGTTAACGGTATGAGCGTCAACAGCATACGAATCAGCAGCAGGGTAAATGGCTCTGCATGAGGCAAGCCGTACTTGGCGCCAATAAAACCGGTGCTCCACAACCAGACGAACAGCGCGGGCACAAACAGGGAGTAGTAGATCGGTGGCATAGGTTTCGGCTGCCGCTACACGAATAACAAAGCACCCCACCCGACCGTTTTTGCCGGGTGCAGCGCTACTGTTTCAAACAGGTTGGTGTCAGGGCTCGGCAATCATCGCCTGGAGCTTCTGGGTAAGCTCAACCGCCTCGCACCCCATGGGGGTAAGGTAGCCTCCGTCCATCTGGCTGATCAGACCTTTGGCAAACAGCGTTTCAGCTGCCTTGACGGTCTCCGGCGCAGCGGAATGGGCATGAACCTTGATACCTTCCTGAGTGGAGGTTGAAGGGAATTGCAGCAGAAGGTTCAGTTCAGCAAGGTGCTTTGGCGAGAACGGCATGGAATACTCCCGTGTTGTCATATTCCTAGCAGTGTAGCCTACTGTCTGTGCAAGAGCATCGCCGAGTTACCGAAAGTCTCTTGTGAACCCATCAACATTCCGTATCATCACGGCACCAGAATCCCGCAATTACCGGTACCTTCCCGCAGCCAATACCGGTAAATTCGTTGGTAGGCTGTTTATCTCCAGGCGAGCAATGCGTAACTATTTCCTGAACAAACCGGCACGAGCCCTCATCACTGGCCTGTTCCTGGCGATGGCATTGGTCAGCAGCGCCAGGGCCGACAGCATTCAGCGAATCGTGCATCCGGATGGCCGGGTGGAGTACACCAACGTGAAGAGCAAGGCGCAGCCCCGGGCCTCTACCAAAACCGAAACCATCTATCGCTACACCGATGAACACGGCGTGGTGGCCTACAGCAGCCAGCGTCCGGGTAACGCCGAAGTGGAAGTTATCCGGTTCCATTGCTATGCCTGCGACCCCGGCTCCAAGGTGGACTGGCACAAGACCCCGCTGTTCCTGACACCCTACCGGGATGAAATCCTGACCGCCGCCCGGGAATACGATGTAGACCCGGCCCTGGTTCGGGCGGTCATCCATGCCGAGTCGGCATTTAATCCCAAAGCGGTTTCTCCCGTGGGCGCACAGGGGCTGATGCAGTTGATGCCGGGCACGGCCGATGAGCTGGGCGTGAACGACCCGTTTGCCATACAGGACAACATTCGTGGCGGCGTCGATTACCTGGCCCAAATGCTCAAACGTTTCGGTGGCGATATCCGCCTGGCGACCGCCGCCTACAATGCCGGCCCGGGTGCTGTGGGCCGGTACAACGGCATTCCGCCCTACGCAGAGACCAAGGCCTATGTTGAGCGCGTTGGCATACTGCACCAGCGCTACGCCAAAAACTGATGGGCACCATTCTCAAAAGCCCGGAGATCAAGGGCGATATTGTCCATGTGGCTCGGGATAACTACGGCAACATCCTTGTGATTGACGACCGAAAGCACCGAATCCTGAGCTTTGATTCGGTGTTCGAGCAAAGCAAGATTCTGCGCTCTGCTCCCCAGGTTCCGGTACACGAATACAACCGCGCCATGCTCTTGCCCCTCGCCTTCACCACGCCAGGTAAAGTGACTGTTCTCGGGCTGGGTGGTGGCGCGCTGGCACATGGCCTGTTCACCCTGCTGCCGGAAGCGTCCATCGAGGTTTATGAATTGCGCCGCAAGGTGGCAGACATTGCCAGGGAGTGGTTCTCTCTGCCCGAGTCTGACCGGCTTGATATCCACATTGCCGATGCCCGCGTGGCGGTGGATAACTTACCGGAAGCCGGCACCGATATGATCCTGACCGACCTGTACAGCGCGGACCGGATGAGCCCGGCCCAAAGCCAGCGCCAGTTCATCAAGGCCTGCAGTCGGGCGCTGTCGGCCCAGGGCTGGCTGGTGCTGAACTATCACCGTATGCCGGAACCGGATGGCAACCTGCTTCGGGAGCTCCGGCGCCAGTTTCCCCTGTTACTGGTCTTCAAAAGCAAAACCAACAACTGGGTGATTTACGGCCACAAGCAGGCCATTGACCCGCTGCCGGCCGACAAAGCCCGGCTGAATGCGCTGGAAGCGCGCCTGCCGATTGGCTGGCGTAAGCTGGTCAACAAACTCAGCCGACTTGCCCCACCCGCCGAATGAAGCTTGCCCGTATCGTCAGCAACCAGAACGGAATCAGCCGCCGCCTTGCCAACCAGTTACTGGCAGCCGGGCGGGTCTGGGTGGATGGGGCGGTCTGCCGGGACGGCAGTGAAGACATCTCCCGCTTCCGGGAAGTGAAGATCGACAAGGACATTATCCAGCAGGCCGAACCGGCCTATTACCTGATGCTGCACAAACCCGCCGGGTACCTGAGTGCCACCCGGGACGACCAGCACCCTACCGTTATGGAGTTGATTGAGCCGGAACTGCGTTCGCACCTGCACATTGGCGGGCGCCTGGACCGGGCCAGCACCGGGCTGCTGATTCTGAGCAATGACGGCACCTGGTCTCGCCGGCTGACAGAACCTGCCGTGAAGATTCCGAAAGTGTACCGGGTAACAACCGCTGAACCCATCAGCCCGGAGACCGCCCTGCGCTTTGCCGAAGGTATCTGGTTCGAGTACGAGCAACTGACAACGTCCCCTGCGCAGCTGGAACCGCTGAACGATCACGAGGCGAGGGTCACCATTTTTGAAGGGCGGTATCACCAGGTAAAGCGGATGTTCCACGCAGTAGGCAATCGGGTGACGTCACTGCACCGGGAAAGCATGGGAAGCCTGGTACTGGACCCGGAGCTTCCTGTTGGCGGGTATCGCCACCTGAGCGGCAGCGAGATCCGCTCCATCGGCTGACAGAGCGGATCAAACACATCAGGCGCGGCTGAGGAACTTGCGCTCTTCCACGTTCACCTTGATGCGGTCGCCGGTGGAGATGTGCTCTGGAACCTGAACAACCAGTCCGGTGGTCAGGTGAGCCGGCTTGGTACGCGCGGTGGCAGAACCACCCTTCACAGACGGGTCGGTTTCTTCGATGGTCAGTTCCACCGTAGGTGGCAGGTCAATGGCCACCGGCGTATCGCTGACCAGAATGGCCATCACACCCTGAGTGTCTTCAGTGATGAACAACAGCTCGTCTTCGATGGCGCTCTTGTTCAGCATGTACTGGGTGAAGTCTTCGTTATCCATGAACACGTACTCGTCGCCATCGGCGTAGGAAAACGTGACCGGACGACGCACCAGGTCCGCAAGGTTCAGCATGTCGGAGTCCTTGAAGGTCTCGTCCAGCTTCTGGTTGGTGACCACATCGTACATCCGCATGCGGTACAGGCTGCCGCCGGCACGGCCCTGGGGTACAGAGCGTTCAATGTCCTTAACGAAATACACCCGTCCTTCGTATTCAACGGCCTGGTTCTTTTTAATCTCGCTCGCTTTTGGCATAACACCTGATTCCGAAAAAGTTGATCTTGGTGGGCGCTGATATACCACGACTCGCGCCCGGAAGCGATAGTTGCTACCGCAGTAATCTTACCTGTTTGCCCGGGATAACTCCTCCCGGGTTTTCAATCGCCCTGCCCGACGGATTTCAGCGTTATCAAAGCGCCTTTGTTGCTCAGGGGTTTCCGGCATCGCCGCCGGCACATCCACCGGTTTCCCCTGCTCATCCAGCGCCACAAAAGTGAAAAACGCCGACAGGATATGGCGTGTTTCCCCGGTATAACTGTTTTCCGCCTCCACCTTGGCGCCGATTTCCATGGAAGACCCCCAGCTGCGATTCAGCGACAGGCTGAACAACAGGGTGTCGTTGCCCTTCGCCGGTGCCCGGAAGTGGATGGAGTCGACCGCTGCGGTTACACATACATGGGCAGAATGCCGCTCCGCCACTACCAGGGCCAGACGGTCACACTTGGCCATGATCATGCCACCGAATACCGTGTTATAGGCATTCATATCGTTGGGGAATACTTTATACACATGCTTCTCGATGGCAGAAGCAGCAACAGGCTTGGCCGGTTTGTCAGTCATCTGGCTCATTTCCTTCTGGTTTACCCACAAAAACTGTGGATAACTTTGTTAGCAAGGTAAGGACACCTCGCGCCAGGCTACTGTGCGCCTGGGTTTGCGGGCCATGCAGGTAATTTGATCAGGTATACTGCACTTTTTTCCGGCCGACGACAAAAGGACGTTTTTCCACATGGCACTGGCGAGTACTTCCGGGCGCATTATCACCACACTCATCGCCGTTGCCTGCCTGGCCGGAAGCTGGCACCTGATGAATCAGGGGCTGGAACAAATGACCGAAACCCGCCAGATGCAGAGACTGCCAGCCACCCCGCTCGCTGCACTGTCAGACGGGCCCTACCTGATTGAAGCCACGGTAACCGATGCCCTTGGCGCCCGCCCTGCGCCCCGGTGATACTGCCTATGTGGTTGGGCATTTCAACCGTGAGCACCGTGTTCTTAACCGCGGCGCCCGCAGTTTTGTCAGCATTGCAGCCAGCCTTGGCCTGTTTCTGTTCACCGCCACCTCATTGCTCGCCGCCGATGGCCGGTTCAGCCCGGACAACCTGCTGCTGTCCGCCCTCATGGTGCCACTGGTGCTGTGCCTTTATCTGGGCGTGCTGCATTACAACGACATGGTGTTCCTGAAGAACCGGGTAAACCGGGCCAGGGCCAACATCGACACCATTTTGCAGCAACGCCATGACCTGTGGCCGATGCTGGAGAATACGGTAAAGGCCGCCATGGCCCATGAAAAACAACTGATGACCCACATTGCCTCACTACGGGCCGAGCCGCCCGCCAGCATGGAGTCCGCCGCGAATGTGGAGCGAACGCTTGCCCGTGAACAGGCCGCAACGCAGGTGCTCAAAGCCAGGATTGAAGATTATCCGGAGATGAAAAATCACGAAGTGGTTGGGCGCTTTATGGCGATCATGGCGGATACCGAGAGCTACCTGGCACTGCTGCGCAACAGCTACACCGACAGCGCCATGATCTACAACACCCGAATCCAGACCCTGCCGGATCTGCTGCTGGCCTGGCTGTTCCGGTTCCGCCCGGTCAGCCAGTTCAGCAAGGATGGAAGCTAACTATCAGCCCATCAGGTCAAAGTGAGCGAAGTCCTGCTCAATGCAGCGATCCAGCAGCGCCAGGTAATCGGCTTTCACTTTCAGCTTGGTCTGCTTGTGGGCCGTCATGTTCAGCTGTTTCATCTGGGTAGCCACGGCAAGCGCACGCTCCATCAGCTGTTCCGGGGCGACCGCCTCGTCCAGGAAGCCGGCCGCAATGGCGCCTTCCGGGTTAAAGATCTCGGCATTCACCACAGAACGGTAGAAGTACGGCGCAGGCATGCGATGGCGGGCAATCTCGATACCGGCGTGATGCATGGTCATGCCGATGGCCACTTCATTCAGGCCCAGCTTGAAGCTGCCTTCCACCCCAATCCGGTAATCCACAGACAGCAGGATAAACGCACCCTTGGCAATCGCGTGGCCGCTACAGGCCGCAATCACCGGCCGCGGGAAGGCAGACAAGCGGCGAGTCAGGGTTGAACCCACTTTCACCAGGGCCATGGCCTCTTTCGGGCCTTTCTGCATTTCTTTCAGGTCGTAGCCGCCGGAGAACATACCGGGCTGGCCGGTCAGGATCACAATGGCCTTGTCCTGCTCGGCCTGGTCAAGGGCGGCATTCAGCCCCTCAAAAACCTCGTGGCTCAGGGCATTGGCCTTGCCGTTGTTCAGGGTGATGGTGGCAATGCCATCATTCAGTTCGTAAGTTACGAGTTCTGTCACCTGGATATCCTCATGTACTGCGTTTTATTTAAGTGAGTGTTTGTTAACTTTATAGCTTACGGCTTCTGCGGTAAACCCACGCCAGGCCCAGCAAGGCCAATCCGAGCCCCATAAAGGCAGCAACCCGCCAGAGCCCCTGCAAGCCAGACATATCCACCAGGAAAATCTTGGCAATTACCACGCCCAGCAGCGCCATGCCAACCTTGTGCAACATCAGGCTATGGTTTCGGGCAGACCATAGAATGGCCGCTACAGCATACAACATGCCCACCACCGAATAGGTGTAGAGCTCGCCCTCGCCCATACCGAACTGGAGGGGCATGGCACTGCCCTGCCAAATCTGCCGGATTTCCAGTGCTGTAAATAACAGGAACGCCGCACCGGCCACCGCAAGCGCCCAGTGCCGGGGTACCAGCTCCCGATAACGGCTGATTACCAATGCCAGCAGCACCGGTGCGCCATAGGCCAGTAACAGCAGGTTGAAGACGGGCGTTTCACCAATCACCCCGCTGGTCCACCACGGATTGTGAACCACAACCGCCACCAGATAACTTAACCCGGCCATGGCCAGCAAAATCCACGCAAACAGCCGATACAGCCAGACCAGGGTCTCGCTGGCCCGGGCGCGAATCACATAGACCACACTCACAGAGCCCCAGAGCAGCGTATTGATAGCTGCCTCGGTCAGGCTGTAGTCCCGAACAAAGATGTCACCGTCGTACAGCGCAAAACGCAGGGCCACCCCCATAAACAAAACAACCAGGTGCAACGACGCACCCTCCAGCCACGGGCGAATAGCACCGCTGCGCCCGGCCAGCCAGGTTGCCGCTACCGCAAAGCCGGCAGCACCGACGTAGGTCAGCAGCGTCCAGTGGCTGGCCGCCTGATAGTTGTCCAGCCAGGGATTAAAGGTCAGCCGAGCCACCACAACGGCCAGCACCAGTTTTAACAGCCAGTACAGCTCCGATGCCTGATACCGGCGGGCCAGCCACACCAGGCTGACAAACTGCGCTGCCAGCGCCAAGGTAAGCGAGGCTTCCTGCAGCCACATGACCACCGCCAGAGAGTAACTGGCGTGTGCTGCCAGCAGGGCCCAGACCAACCCAGCACGCCACTCACTGCGCTGCTCCAGCCGCCAGGCCAGAGCGCCATAAACACCACCAGCGAACAAGGAAACCAGGGCCCAGGCGCCAGACGCTTCGCCTGCCGGCATCAACAACAACCAACCCAGCAGCAACCAGATAACCGGTGCCAGCATCACCAGTGAGGCCCAGCGCCTGAGCTGCAATTGCTGTCGCCACTGCCAGAGCCCGGACATCAGGGTAATGACGGCGGCCAGCATCAAGTAAGTGAGGAATATTCCGTGCTGCTCTTCGGCGAGGGTAACCAGCAGAAACTCTCCCGAAGCCTTAGCCGCAAACCCGAGCCAACCCACAACGGTTGCCAGCACCGCCAGCCAGGGCAAGTACCAGAAAGCCCCGCGCCCGGAAGGCGAGAGAATTGCCACCGGCAATATAAACAACCAGGCCAGAAACAGCGGCTCTGTAGCCGGTTGCTGGTAAATGGACACAGCCCAGGCTGCCAGCAGGGCAATCAATGCTTCACGACGACGCTCTCCGGAAAGACTGACTTCACCGGGCCACATGGAAAACAGCACAAACAACGCCGAAAGGTAGCCCGCAGTCGCCAGCATTGCGGCCGAGCCCATACCCACCAATAACCACCACCCCAGAGCGCCCAGCAGCGTGCCATACCAGAGCCAGTCACGGTAAACGCGCCGCATCAACAACATGGAGCTTAGGGTAATCAGAAAGCTGTAGCTCAGCACGAACAGGACGCTGCCGCCTTCGCCACCCACCAGCAAAGGCACCACATAGGCGCCAAACAGCCCCATCACCGCCAGTAACGGGCCGTGAACCAAAGCCAAGGCCATGGTCGCCAGCGATACGACTGCCAGCAGTATCAACCCGGTTACGGGGCCGATAAGCTCATAATGGCGAACACCCGCCAGCAAGGCTGCATAAAGAGTAATACTGCCGCCGCCCGCCAGGGCCGCGAATACCTGGTCTGCCGCCATGTGACGACGGCGCAGATACTCGGCACCGGCATGCAACGCCAGCCCACTCAACAGAGCCAGCGCAAATTGCTGAACCGGGCCAATCAGGCCTGCGCTGATAGAATGGCTGACCATGAAAATTCCGGCCAGGCTTACACTCAGGCCACCCAGCCAAACCATCCAGTTTGCTTTCAGGGTGTTGATCAACCGGGTTTCAAGGGAAAGTCTACGGGGTGGTGGCTCAGAGATATGCGGAGGCGGGTTATCTGCCGGCATCTCAGAAGCCGGCTCAGGCTCTGGCACCGGTTCTTGCGAGATTTGAGGGAGCTCTCCAGATGCATTACGGCTCCTAAGGGCCGCAAGCTCCTGCCGAAGAGACTCTACTTCACGACTCAGCTGTTCAACACGGGAGGCCTGCCGGTCACGCTGGCGAAACGCCAGAAAGCCCAGCAGCGAACCGACAGGCACCAGCAGGGCCGCGCCGGCCATGAGAATAATAAAGATGAATTCCAAACGACGATTCCTTGTCTCTTGAAAAAATCAGGGCTGAACCCGGCCCGACTCCGGCACCAGGCAATTCATCATGGTAATCGAAACATCCCGGAAAACTGCTTCTGATGTCACGTTGTCCGGAAAGTTATCGTAAATCGCCCTTCGACAGGTGGAGGTACGGGACTCCGCCCGCTCCACGCAGTCATCAAACCGTTCTCCGCTACCCCCGGTTGCCTGGGCGCAGACTTCCGGAATCTGTGTAACAGCCCAGTCCACCACGTTACTGCGCTTGGCCGGGCTAGCAGCCAGGTTGGTGTACCTGGCCGGGTCCTCAGGGGCTGGCTCGTCCTGCATCTGATCCCACAGCACATACAGCAACGCACCAGCCACCAGTACAACCGTTACGGCAGGAAACCTCATCCTGCCTGCCCTTGCAGCCACTGGCTGATCTGGGCCTCACTCATGGCACCGCAGTTGCCACCGGCGGCAAGTTTATCAACAGGCACCCGGTTTGCCTTATGGCAGTGGGGACACACCACAAGTTTGGTTTCGACGGACATACGCATTCCTCTTGTCAGCTAATGACCGGTGTTACTGGATGGGCTGGCAACCGCGCATCGCCAATGCAATATTCGCGCTGGCTTTGATTTCTTCGTAGTACTTGGACGCCTGGTTCACGCCCATATCGGCATAGCTACCGGCGGCGGGGCTGATCACCCGCCCCAGGTCAGCCAGGGCACTGGCAGACTGCCGATCACGCTCATAGGCATCAAAGGCCTGATAGATCTCAGCGCAGGTAACGCCGTCTCCGTCGGTGGCCGCCGAGGTCATGTAACCGGAAGTCTGGCAGCCGGCCAGCAGGGCTGTGGCTGCAATCGCAAACATAAATGCAGGTTTCACGCTTGGTTCTCTCCGAATATCTGAGTGGTGTACTGAATAATCACGGATGACAGCCTAAAAGGTTCCTAACCTTCCTTCAGCTGTTGCATAAACCGTTCTATTTCCGATTCTATTTCGGCCAGGCGCTGCTGCCACTCGGCTTTGTAGGCGGCAAATTCCTCACCTAATTCACCCAGCTGTAACTGGGTCTTTGCGGCCACAACGGTGCTTTCGGCCAATGCCTGAAGGTCCGCCTCTTCCAGTTTTTGCTGCTGCGCTTCAAGCTGGGTAACGGCCTCATTCAGCGTGCGCCGGTCTTTCGAAGAGGCCGAAGGATTGGCTTTCAGCGCCTCTCGCAATGACTGGGACCAGGCTTCCATTTGTTGCCCCAGCTGCTCACCATACTCTTCTGCCAGGCCCGAGAATTCACTACTCATCTGTGCGGCTTGCTGCTGAAGCTCCTGCCCCATCAGCTGAAGTTCCTGTGCCAGCTCATCGGATTGCTGTGCCCAGCGGGCTTTAAGATCCTCGCCCAGCTTTTCCAGCTGGCCAACCAGGCTGCCCCACACCGGGCCATCTTCCAGGGCGTCGCCGGTGCGGTAGTAGTCCACCAGCCATTCATCCCCCTGGCGCACCAGGTAGGTGACCGTTTCAACCGCTTCATCACGCCCCTCCAGCCCGCTCAGGGTGGTGGTTACCCGGGCAACCTGCTCATCAATAACAACGCGGCCCCAGGCCACTTGCACGTTCTTCCAGTTCTCGCCAAAACTGTCGAACGCAGCCTCGTCGACCAGCGTGGAGTAGTCGCTGGCGTCACCGGCATCGCCTTCAACAACCGCCTGCCAGAAGACTTCAGAAACTTCCTGCGGAGATTCCGGCCCGGAGCAGCCCGCCAGCAAGGCAACACTGGCCGCCAGCAATGTCATCAGAAATGTCTTCAACATGGTAAAACGTCTCTTGCTTCAGGTTATGCCCGTTATCCTACACCAATCGGAGCCGTGGCAACCGTCACGGGGAGCCTGGAAACCGGCGTGATGTGATAGGGTAAGCGTAACGAAATCAGGAACCTCTTGTGCATGCGCATTCGAATTACCCACCAGAGAATCACCATTGTCCTGCAACTGATACTCCTGGCCGAGGCGGTGTTTGCTGTAATCGGCCAGCGCTGGTTCACTGCCTTCCTGACCAGCATGATCATTGCCATTACCTTTTTCCCGGTTTTGTTTGAGCGGCGTTTCCGCATTCACATTCCACCGGGACTGCAGCTGGCGGCCATCGGCTTTGTGTTCGCGTCCCTGTTTCTGGGCGAAATTCGCGACTACTACACCCGCTTCTGGTGGTGGGACATGGCCCTGCACACCACTTCGGGCTTCCTGCTTGGCATCCTCGGTTTTTTGCTGGTGCATATCATGAACGAAACCGAGAAGCTCCAGATGCACCTGAAGCCGGGCTTTGTTGCCCTCTTTGCCTTCATGTTTGCCCTGGGCATTGGGGCCCTGTGGGAGGTCTTCGAATTCACCATGGATTCATTATTCGGAATGAACATGCAAAAACCCATGCTGGGGGATCCATCCGGGCTGACCGATACCATGTGGGACCTGATTGTGGATGCCATTGGTGCCCTGATCATTTCGACCCTGGGCTGGCGTTACCTGAAGAATCCGGACGAGGCCTCGTTCCTGGAGCGGTGGATTGATGCCTTTATCGAACGTAACCCCCGCTTTTTCCGGCGCTGAGGAAGCCCATGCTGAAAATCTCCAACGCCGTTGAACTGGCAGACTGGGAAATTGAGATCACCCAGATACGCGCCCAGGGCGCGGGCGGGCAGAACGTCAACAAGGTTGCCTCTGCCGTTCACCTCCGGTTCGATATCCAGAACTCCAGCCTGCCGCCGTTCTACAAGGAGCGGCTGATGGCGTTGTCTGACCAGCGAATCAGCAAAGACGGCATCATCGTGATCAAAGCGCAGTCCTTCCGCACCCTGGAGCTGAACAAGGACGATGCCCTTCAGCGCCTGAAAGAGTTGATTCAGGAAGCGGTAAAGCAACAGAAAGCCCGCCGCCCCACCAAGCCAACGAAGGGCTCTCAACGTCGGCGTGTGGACAGCAAAACCAAAAAAGGCAAAACCAAGGCGCTCAGGGGAAAAGTGCAGCTTTGATATCCCCGGCGCCTGAGTGATCAATTTATCCACAGCAGAGCAGCGAAAAAAAGATGGCACTGCCCTACTACCTCGGCTGTCCCCAGTGGCAAGATCCGAACTGGAACAACCAGCTGCCACCCGGCGGCACTCCCTTGGCGCGCTATGCCCGGGTGTTCAACACCGTTGAGGGCAACACCACCTTCTACGCCAGCCCCAGCCGGGATCAGTGTCTGCAATGGCGGCAGCAGGTGCCGGACAGCTTCCGCTTCCTGTTCAAACTGCCCCGAGCCATCACCCACGAACGCTTTCTCACCGGCGTGGGCGATGAGCTGGATACTTTTCTATCGCTGATTGAGCCGCTAAACGATGTGCTGGGCCCCATGTTGCTGCAGCTACCCGCCGGCTTTGGCCCTCAGCGGCTAGACCAGCTCTGGCATTTCCTGGATACCGCACCCGAGTTTCTTCACTGGACTGTAGAAGTCCGCCACCCGGCATTTTTCGCCAAGGGTGACGAAGAACGGGCATTGAACCAGGGTTTGCGGGCCCGAAAGCTGGCAAGGGTGGTTCTTGATAGCCGGGCGTTGTTCTCGGCAACGCCCGACTGTGAATCAACCATCGATGCCCAGCGCAAGAAGCCCCGAGTTCCGGTGCACATCCTGCCCAGCGACGCGGCGCCGGTGATTCGCTACATAGGCCACCCCGACCTGGAAACCAACCGAACCTTCCTTGCGCCCTGGGTAGATCGCGTGGCTGCCTGGATTGAGGCTGGCATTCAGCCCTATGTATTCATGCACATGCCCGACAACGGCCATGCGGTGGAGCTGGCTGCGTTGTGGACCGAATTGCTGCGGGAGAAGCTCCCAGAGTTGGAACCACTGCCGGTAGAGCTATCCACGCCACAGATCGGGTTGTTTTGATAACGGAGCGAACGTTATGCCAAGGCTGTTTTTCGGACTGGAGATACCCGACACCATCAAAGCGAGCCTCCTGCAGATGAAAACACAGGTAGCCGGGGCTCGCTGGCAAAGCCGTGGACAACTGCACCTGACCCTGGCATTCCTCGGCCAGGTCGAAGAGCCGCAGGTGGCTCTGGCCTGCGACCTGGCAAGAGGCGTTACCCGTGCCCCCTTTGAACTCAATGTGCAGGGACTGGGTTGCTTCGGTTCCCCGGAGAGCCCGAAAATTCTCTGGGCTGGAGTATCGCCGGAAGACCAACTTCGGGAGTTCCAACAAAACCTCGCAAACCGACTCACCAACAACGGGTTTACGCTAAAAAACCCAAGCTTCAAACCTCACATAACAATCAGTCGATTCCGCCCACCGACCGGTTCGGTGGCGTCACTGCTTGAGAGCCACAGGAACACCTCATTCGGCACCATGCCGGTTAAGGACTTCGTTCTGTTCGAAAGCACACCCGGTGCAGGTGGCTCGGTGTATACGGTACTTGAGCGGTTTGTATTGCCGACCCATACCGATTGACGCATTACAGCTGTTCAAGATATTTGAGCCCGGAGAGCTGGTTCATCTGCTGCTGAATCCAGGCCACCCGTTCCTGCACATAGGCTGTGGGTGCCGTTACGCTCAACACCTTTGGATTGGGTAGCACGGCGGCCAAACGAGCAGCCTGGGTCTGGGATAATTGGCGGGCAGGTTTGCCGAAGTAGATCTGGCTGGCGGCCTCTACTCCGTAGATTCCGGGCCCGAATTCCGCAATATTCAGGTAAACCTCCAGCACCCGCTCCTTTGGCCACAGGCCATCAATCCCCAGTGCCAGCACGGCTTCAAGCGCCTTGCGAACAAAGCTGCGACCATTCCAGAGAAACAGGTTCTTGGCGGTTTGCTGGGTAATGGTGCTGGCGCCCCGCAAGCCCTCTCCGGCCTTGTACTCGGATACTGCCTTGCGGATGGCCTCGAAATCCACCCCCGCATGATAGGGGAAGCGCTGGTCTTCACTGGCTACCACGGCCAGCGGCATCCAGGGTGAAATCTCCGCCATGAGCACCCATTCCTGCCGAAGCGGCTCTGGCGCAGTGCCAAGTTGATAAGCCAGCATAAAGGCGGAGGTAGGCGGGTTCACAAACCGGAACAAAAGGATGGTCAGAAAAACCATGGCCACAACAGCCCCGAATGCCATGGCTAGAAGGCGCAGGGATTTACGAATGAAAGACCTTTTGGCCATAGCCGGAACCTGTCGTACTCGGTTGAACATGTTTCAAACAGACATTACATGTTAGCCGACACGACAGGCCTTGGCGGTTACGATATGGAAAGCCTTAACGCGCAGGAATAAACCGGCCGTAGCCCATTTCCCGGCCGAACTCCGGCACCAGTTGCTCGTCGTCCACCGCCAGTTTGCCGTTGATCAGCACAGTTTTCACAATGCCCGGGTTACGGTTAACCAGCCGCTGCAAGCCAAAGTTCTCCATCTCGCCCCAGTGTGCGTAAACCGCTGAAGGTTGCCACCCATTCCACGTGAAGCCTGCCACCCGGACCGGAGCAAGGCTGCCACCCATCGGAGCGTAGCGACGCGGGGTTTCTCTTCTTACTCCGAAGTCTCAGTGCCCGTCAACTTTGCC